>JABDMN010000107.1 GCA_013001485.1 Acidimicrobiia bacterium | reverse complement strand
GCCTGGGACTGACGTGACGCTGATCGCCTACGGGGCGATGATGAAGGAGGTACGCGCCGCGGGCCATCTGCTCGCCGAACGGGGCATCGATGCCGAGGTCCTCGACCTTCGCTCGCTGGTACCTCTCGACAGCGACGCCATCATCGAATCGGTCACCCGCACGGGTCGGGCGGTCGTCGTTCACGAAGCTCATCGCACCGCGGGCTTCGGTGCCGAGATCATCGCCCAGATCCAGGAGAAGGCGCTCTATTCGCTCCTCGCACCTATTGAACGCGTGACCGGTTGGGACATCGTCGTCCCACTGCGACGCGCCGAGAGCCACTACATGCCGACGGTCGACAGCATCGTCACCGCGGCCGAGAGAACGATGAGGTCCTGATGGCACACGAGTTCCACCTGCCCGACATCGGAGAGGGTCTCGTCGAGGCGACGATTCTCTCCTGGCATATCGCTATCGGAGAGCGCGTCGAGCAGGACGCACCCCTGGTCGAGGTTGAGACCGACAAGGCCATCGTCGACCTCCCGTCACCGTACGCCGGTGTGCTGCTGTTCCAGGGTGCTCCCGCGGGCACTGTCCTGCCGGTCGAGGCGTTGCTTGCCGTAATCGGCGACGAGGGCGAGCAGTGGGCGCCGGATCCAGAGGTCGACTCGGCCGAGGCGGCGCCGATAGTGGGAACTCTCGGCACTGAAGTCGAGCACGTGACCCACGGTGCAGGCGTTCGAGCATTGCCCGCGGTGAGGAAGCTGGCGACCGATCTGGGCGTCGACATCGAGACCGTGATGGGGTCCGGGCCAGGTGGCCGAGTCACAGCCGACGACGTCCGGGCGGTGTCTGAACCCGAGGAAGGGGAGCGGCGGCCGCTCTCGCCGACCCGGCGGGCCATTGCCGAGAACCTCTCGCGGTCGTGGCGCGAGATCCCACATGTCACCACCTACGACGAGGCCGACGCCACGGCACTGCTGGCTCGTCGCGCCGAGGTCGGTAAGCCACCCCTCGAGGCCTTGCTGATCGAGATCATCGTCCCGCTGCTTCACCAGTTCCCGGAGTTCAACGCGACTCTGTCGGGCAGCGACCTGGTCGTCCACGAACGAATCGATGTCGGCATCGCCGTCGACACCCCCGAAGGCCTGATGGTCGGCGTGGTGAGAGACGCTCCAAATCGCGACGTCGCCGGCCTCGGTGATGAGATCTTGCGTCTTGCCAAGGCGGCCCGGACGCGCACCGCCACCGCAGACGACCTGCGCGGCCAGACGTTCACATTGTCAAACATCGGCGCAGTCGGTGGCAGGTTTGGCACTCCGATTGTGCCGTACGGCACCACGGCGATCCTGTCGGTGGGGAGAGCCGATCCCCGGCCCGTTGTCCGTGACGACCAGATCGTCGTCGGCCGGGAGTTCCCCTTGTCGTTGAGCTATGACCACCGGGTCATCGACGGCGCCACAGGGCGGGCGTTTGTGGCAGCGCTCAAGTTGGCCATCGAGAGCGCGTAAGGTCGGACCTATGGAGACGTTGGAGCATCTGCTCGCCGGCCTGTCCGAAGTGCACGGTCGACTGCTGGCGCTGCCCGACGATGCCTTCGCTGAGCGCTATGCCCTCTTGCTGCAACGGGACGCGTTGCGGGACAAAGTGGCCGAGCACCATCAGGGCTTCGACGAGTCCCGCTCGACCGAGGATCTGATCGCCGAGCTCGACGCGTTGCGTGACAGGGCGCGGTTGATCGAGAAGGACCGCATCGATGTCGTCAAACAGCACGGTGGCGGCTCGTGGGGCGCCGCGGCCGGCGCCGATGGCTGGGGAGCCGTTCAGTTGAACGCTTCGATCGAGGAGGCGCAGGGGTTGCCCAAGATCAGAACCCGCATCGGTCGGATCAAAGGGATCCTGATGGACCGCGAGACCGACGTCACGGAGCGCTGAGCTCGGGCGTCTGCTCGATGTCTGGCGCCAGCTCTAGCGACTGGATCGCTGCCGCGGCCAGCACGGCGCCGTTCGCCATCGACGACTCCAGATTTCCTCCGCCGAGGTGAGTTGCGGCAAAGCCTGCGAAGAAGGCGTCGCCGGCCCCATTCGTGTCCACCAACCGAAGGACAGGCACGGCCTCGATGTCGACACTCTCCCCGTCAGCGGACAGCGCACTGGCGCCGTGGACGCCGTGGGTGACCACCACCATCGAAGCGCCGGCGTCGATGCGGGCGACCATGAAGTCGTAGTGCTCGGGGAGCCGGATCGAGCTGGCGAGGAGGTAGTCGGCGGCCTCGATGAACTGTTGGTGGTAGCTGTCGGTGCCGTCGTAGTCGTGGATGTCGATCCACACGGGGACCTCGGAGGCGGCGAGCAACGGCAGAAACTGTCGGCAGTAGTTGTTGATCGTCACCGTCACCAGGTCGCAGCCCTCGAGCAAGGGCTCGATCGACGCAGGGTCGAACTCGAGCTCATCAGAACCCGCGTTGGCGAAGATGGATATCCGGTCACCGGCGGCATCCATCAGGTTGACGTGGCGCTGAGTGCCGAGCGGGTCGACGTGGGTGTGCAGATCGACTCCCTCAGACCGCAAACGCTCGGAGGCAAGCCGGCCGGGCTCGTCGTCGCCGACAGCCGCCCACATCGCCACATCCACATCGACCCTGCGCAGGTTCAGGGCCTTCCCGGCGCCCGATGAACCGATCGTGTCGTGGCTGCTGCGAGCGAAGACCGTCGATGGGCGGGGGTCGGGGAGCTCCTCGACGTAGACCATCGTGTTCCACGCCACCCCGCCAAGAACCAGGGCCTTCATGTGACCCTCAGGCGAGGGCAGTGCCGAAGCGCTTGTCGAACGCCTCCGCGCGGCGGATCAGGCGTGCGGGCAGCTCCATGATCTTCTCCTGGAACTGCGCCGCTTCTCCGCTGAGATCCGTCAAGCCGCTGACGTCCCAGTCGCGCAGCAGCGGGCTGACGACACGATCGGAGTGCAAGCGGAGGTTGTAGACACCTGACCTCGCCATATCGACGGCTCTGCGAAGGAATCCGGGGATGCC
>JABDMN010000079.1 GCA_013001485.1 Acidimicrobiia bacterium | reverse complement strand
GTCGCCGCATCGATGGCGAACGCAGGTGCGGTCAGAGCCATGGCGGCCGCGATCGTCACAACGGTCAGCCTCATCCGATGACGCAGCGTCACCACTTGCTCCTCTGCGTATTGCCCTAAATCCTGATTGAGCGTATCCCGAGATCGGGAGGATGCAAGTGGGGGCCATCGCCCCGGTTCACGCTGGTACTAGTGCCCGGACTGGCTCCCGACGGCGCTCAGTCGTAGGCGTCGTGGTCGTGATCGTGGTGATCGTGTGAGCCCGGACCGGGCTCGTCAGGACCGCGTCAACAGCCGGGCTCACCGTGGTTGCCGCAGCAATGCGACACCGTGGTGGCCTTCTTGACGTTGTTGCGGATCAGCTTCCCCAGCTTCTCGGCGAAGGGGCCGTCGCTGTTGCGCCAGTTGTTGATGAGGTGTCGTGGGTGGGGGCCTCTGGCCATGGTTCCTCCTCAGTCCAGGGACCGCTCTGCGAGCAGCATCGCCAAATCCATCACTTCGACCGTCTCGTCGGCGTTCAGTTCCTTCACGCCGTCGTCCATCATCACGAAACAGAAGGGGCATCCGGTGGCGATGATGTCGGCACCGGTGGCCACGGCCTCCTCGGACCGTTCGATGTTGACCTTCTTGCCGGTCTGCTCCTCCATCCACATCCGCCCGCCACCGGCACCACAGCAGAACGAGTTGGTGCCGTTGCGCGGCATCTCGAGCCGTTGGGAAGTGGCGTCGACGATGTCACGAGGAGCGACGTATACGTCGTTGTGGCGGCCCAGGTAGCACGGGTCATGGAAGGTCACAGTTCGGGTGTCACCGTTCTTGGGCTGCAGCTTGCCCTCGTCGAGGAGGCTGGTCAGCAGCTCGGCGTGGTGGATCACTTCGTACTCGCCGCCGAATTGCGGATACTCGTTGCTAAGCGTGTTGAAGCAGTGCGGGCACTGGGTGACGATCTTGGTGACACCGAGGTCGTTGAGGGTCTCGATGTTCTGCAGGGCCAGCCCCTGGAAGACGTACTCGTTGCCGGTGCGGCGAGCCGGGTCGCCGGTGCACAGCTCCTTGGGACCCAGGATGGCGAAGTCGACGCCCGCTTCATGCAGAAGTCGGGCGGTCGAAATCGTGACCTTGCGGTTGCGGTCGTCGAACGATCCGGCGCAGCCGACCCAGTACAGGTACTCGGCCGTGACGCCGGGCTCGCCGAGTCGCTTGACCGCGAAGGTCAAGTCGTCGGTCCAGTCACCACGGGTGGTCTGGTCCATGCCGTACACGTTGGACGAGTTCTCCAGCGACACGTATGCCTTGCCCAGCTCGGATGGGAAGTCGGCTTCCATCAGTGACAAGTAGCGGCGCATGTCGAGGATCTTGTCGACGATCTCGATGTTGACCGGACAGATGTCGTCGCAGGCCCGACACGTCGTGCACGCCCACAGCTCCTCGCTGGTGATGCGCTCGAAGACGGAATCCGAAGTCACGGTGATGGCGTCGTCCATCGTCACTGGCGCTGTCACCCCGGCAGTCGATGCTGCAACCTCTCCCAGTTTGAGGACGATCTCGCGGGGGTCGAGCGGCTTGCCGGTGGTGTTGGCGGGGCACACCGAGGTGCAGCGGCCACACACCGTGCAGGCGTCGGTGTCGAGCAGCTGTTTCCACGTGAACTCGGCGACGGTCGAGGCCCCGACGGTTTCGATGTCGGTGGCCTCCATCAGGTTGGGCATCTCTCGCATCGCCCCCACCGGGCGATCCCGCGGCGAGAGCGCCATGTTCACCGGCGACGTGACCATGTGCCGCAGCTTCGTGGTGGGCAACACCACCAGGAACACCAGGAACACGACGACGTGGAGCACCCAGAGGAACTGGTGGGTGCCCGAGGCTCCGTCGAGCGGAATGAGATAGCTGAGCGGGTAGCCGACAAACGACCACGTCTCGAAATCGGGGCGACCATCGACGGCGATGCGTGCCGCTTCCACCAGCAACCCCGTGACACCGATGGCGGTGAGCAGCCCCAGGATGGCCAGGTCCTCCGGCTTGGTCTTGGACCGCAGTCGCCAGGGCCGTTGCACGTAGCGACGGGCGAACGCCCAACCGACGCCGCCGAGGAAGACCAGGGCGAACAAATCGAGCACGAAGGAGTAACCCTGATAGAAGCCGCCCTCGAGGAACTTGAGGTTGTTGGGCAGCAGGTGGTCGATCTCGAGGGTGACCGTTCCCAGGAACAGCACCACGAACCCGTAGTAGATGGCGGCGTGCATGAGTCCGGCCTGGCGATCCTCCAGCAGGGTCCGCATCGAGAGGCCCTTCTGCAGCTCGATGAGACGTCGTCTCCACAGACCCGAGCGTCGCTCCCCTGCCCCCTGGCTCCAGCTGAGAGCGCGCTGGGCGAACAGATACAGCGACAGACCCAGGAACACGGCCACGGAGACGTAGAAGAGGGCGACGAGGACGCCCGGGATGTTGCCGAAGACGTGGCGACCGATCTCGACATCGGGCTCGTCGGGAACGGTCCCCAGCCACCAGAAGGCGAGGGTGCCGACGACCGACAGGCCGGCCAGCCACATGAGGGCCGTGTAGATGCGGGGACGGCGCTCCACCGGAGCCAACGTGGCCTGCTCCTCGGTGCTCTGCGCCATGGTCGGGACGCTATCAGAAACCCTGCTCGGCCTGGTGTGACCGCCGGGCGCTAGCGAGACCTAGAAGGGTGTAGTGGGTCCGATCTCGGCCCACTTCGTGGTCACGAAGGAGTCACCCTGTGACACCGACACCCACCAGCGACCGAGCGCCGGGTGGAAGTTGGCGATATCAGGAGCCGAGTCCCCGTCGTAGTCGCCTACGAGATGCGGTCCCCAACCCGAGCCGGTTCCGAACTCGGCCCACAACTGTGACGTGAATGCCGAACCCGTCGACCGGGAGATCCACCAACGCTTCAGAGCCGGGTGATAGTTGGCGATGTCATCAAGACCATCGTCGTCGAAGTCTCCAGCGACAGCAGCAGTCCATCCCGACTTCGTCCCAAACGCGGCAAACACCGAGGAGTCGAAACCCCCCAACCTCTCGTTGACACCAGTGGCAAGCGACACAACCCACTGGCCGGTCGACTCGTCGAACACGGCGACGTCGTCGAGAGCATCACCGTCGAAGTTGCCGGCGACCGCATTGACCCAGTCCCCGCCCGCTCCGTGCTCAGCCCACATCACGGTGCCGAAACCAGTCCCCGTCGACAGCGAAACCCACCACCGGCCGAGTGTGGGATGGAAGCTGGCGATGTCGGCCAGCCCGTCATCGTTGAAGTCGCCACCGAGCTGCGCACTCCAACCATGCCCCGTGCCGAACTCGGCCCACATCGTGGTGAAGAAACGGTCACCGAGCGAGACCGACACCCACCATCGCTGCAACGTCGGGTGATAGTTGGCGATGTCATCTCGCCCATCACCGTTGAAGTCCCCGACCACACGAGTCGTCCATCCCGAAGTCGTCCCAAATTGGGCCCAGCTGGTGCCTGTCAGCGCAAACCCGTTCGATTTGAATACCCACCAGCGGCCGGTCGCCTCGTCAAAGCCAGCCAGGTCGTCGATGCCATTGCCATCGAAATCTCCCGACACGAAGTCTGCCCAGTCGCCGTCGATCGCAGGAACCGCCTCGAAGGCCATATCGAGGCCACTGCCCGACGACGCGGCGACCCAGATCTCCCCGTTGTCGAGGACGTGGGCGACGTCGGTCACCCCGTCGCCAGTGAAGTCTCCACTCACGGCACGAGCGGCCTCGATGGAGGACCCGAGCAGGGCCGAAGGGGGCAAGGTGGCTGCAACCTCGGCCGTTGCCTCCTCGGCATCGAGGGACCCGATCCTCACCCACTGGAACTCCTGGCCGAAGTACACCCACGAACTGGACCCGGTGGTCCGTCGGGCGTATGAAGCTCCGAGAGTCGTGCGCCAGGGCGTGTCGATCAACGTCTCGACTTCGAACGCCGATCCGCTCGACAGCTGGCGCTTGATGAATCCGTTGTAGGCATCGAAGGCGAGCACGTCGTCGTCACCGTCAGCGTCAACGTCCTGCACCCAGAGGTGAGAGAGATGGTTCGAGGTCTCCGTGGTGCCCCAGAGCGTCGTCGTGAAGTCCGACCCGGAGGACAGGCTCACCCACCATGTGAAGTTCCCCGGGTAGTAGTTGGCAATGTCGTCGAAGCCGTCGCCGTCGAAGTCGCCGACGAGTTGTGCGCCCCAGCCTGAAGGAGTCCCGAAGTCTGCCCATTGCTCGGTCACAAACCCGGTCCCGGTCGACAGCCCGACGTGCCAGGTTCCGTCCGACGGATCGAACCCGGCGACATCGTCACGGTCGTCGTCGTTGAAGTCGCCGACCACCTGCGAGGACCACTCCGTCAGAGTCCCCAGGTCGGCCCACTGACTCGTCTCGAACCCGGATCCGGTCGAGCGGCTGACCCACCATCCTCCATCGGCGAAACCTGCGACGTCGGTCGTGCCGTCACCGTCGAAGTCACCGACGAGCTGCGATGAGAAGTTCAGCTGGGTGTCCACTGTCCCCCAATCGGAAGCCATGAACCTCCACCCCAGCGACCTACTCACCCGCCACACGCCGTCAGCGAGCGTGGCGATGTCGTCCTTGCCGTCCGCATCGAAGTCGCCGACCACGTGGTCCTCGAACGCTCCGACGTCCCCAGACTGCTCCCACACGGTGACGGAACCGTCGGTCTCAGTGACACTCCACACCCGGTCAGTCGTGCGGAACACGGCGCCTTCGGCTTCGCCGTCTCCGTCGAAGTCCCCGACCAAGGGAGAGGTGAACGTCTCAAACGGGATCTGGTCCCAGAGGGCATCGACCTCTGCCCGGTAGCCCGGAAGCCGCTCGTAGCAAGCCGTACCGGGACACGAAGTTGCCTGGGCGTCGAGGTGGCCCGAGAGCGGGTCGAGGGACACCGGCACGCCCTGCTCCCACAGCGCCGAGCCCTTCGAGATCAGTGTCGCCGCGTTGGAGGGATCGACGTTGTGCATGCCGAACTTCCATGCGAGCAGCTCGACAACGGCTGCCTCAGCGGCAGGGGTCGGGACCGAGCTGGAGTGGTCGCCGATGTAGGCGACGCCCATGGAGTAGGAGTTGAAGCCCTGGGTGTGCGCGCCCTGCACACCCTTGTCGATACCGCCGTAGCGACCCTCCCAGATGTTGCCGAACTTGTCGATGAGGAAGTTGTAGGCGATGTCGTTCCAGCCCCGCGAGTTCAGGTGAAACAGGCAAATGCCGAGGATGCGGGAAGCGGCCTCTGACTCGGTATAGGTGTTGGTGCCAGTGGTGTGGTGCACAAAGGCGTGAGTCACCTGGACGAGGTCTGGTTCGACGACAGGGACACACGTACCTTCCGGATCCCAATCGGCACGGGGAAGCACCAGCGGCTGGTCAGGGATGCCGACGGCCGACGGAAGCGACGGCGTGAGCAACTGGCCAAGCCGCTCGCTTAGAGGTCGCGTCCGATCTGATGTGTCGATCAGCGTTACGACGGCACCAGCCGATTCGTCCATCGTTCGGAACTGCACGGCGTCGGCAGATCCCACCCAGACAATGTCCGACGATGGAACGCTGCGCTCGTCCTCAACGGTGCCGGTGTCAGGTCCGTGCTCGTCGTCGAGGTGGAGTAGCCGCCACGGGCTCCAGGTTCCGTCGGTTTCGATGCGGAACCAGGATTCACCGGGCGTTGCGCCGTCCGGCCAAGAGAGACCGACCATGGTGAACGGGGCTTCGATGGAACGGGACTCGAGGGCGGAACCGACCCGCTCCCAGGAGACTTCCTCGACTCGATATGCGGCGTGAGCCGAGGGCTCGCTGTCGGGAGACCCCACGACAACCAGGGCAGCCGTCATCGCCACCACCAGAAGGACTCGGATCGAACGTGAACGCATCGCGGTGTCTGGCCTCTCGTCGAGCTTGGCCCCGCCCCGCCCGTCGCGGGAATGTAGTGCAGGTCCGTCCACCTGACAAGATTTCGCGCTTTCAGCTCAGACCGACGATGGTCCCGTCTGGCAGCAGATCGATGTCGAACGCCGAGGGATGAGAGGCCAACCCGGGCATCCGCCGCACCTCACCGGCTAGCGGAAGCAGGAACCCGGCCCCGATCGAAGCCTGCACTCGCCGGATCGGCAGCGTCCATCCGGTGGGGGCACCGTGCACCTTGGGATCGTGCGACAACGACAGATGAGTCTTGGCCATACAGATCGGGAGGTCGCCCCAGCCCAGCTCCTCGTACCGGTCGATGTCCTTCTGCGCGGTGGTCTCGAAGACAACGCCGTCGGCCCCGTACACCTCAGTCGCGATCCTCTCGATCTTGTTTCGCACAGGCAGGTCATCGGGATACAGCAGCTCGAAGCTCGACGGCTCCGCATCGAGAACGGCCCGTGCCAGGTCTTCACACCCGGCTCCCCCACCGGCGTGCGGGTCGGACACGGCCCAAGCCACGCCCTCTACTTCACACACGTCGGCGATTGCCCGGTGCTCGGACTCGTGGTCGGTGGTGAACCGGTTGATGGCCACCACGGGAGTCACGCCGTGGCGACGGATGATGCCGATGTGGCGACGCAGGTTGGCTGCGCCGTCGGTGACTTCGTCAGGGTTCTCCTCGAGCATCGCCGGTGGCAGCGGCCGGCCGGGACGGATGCGGTGATTGCCAGAGTGCATTTTCATCGACCGCACCGTGGTGACGATGACGGCGACGTCCGGGGCGAGACCCGAGGCGCGACATTTGATGTTGAAGAACTTCTCGGCACCGATGTCGGTGCCAAACCCGGCCTCGGTGATGCAGACGTCGGCGATGCGGACGGCCAGCTCGTCTGCCACCACTGACGAGTTGCCGTGGGCGATGTTGGCGAACGGCCCGGCGTGGATGAAGGCCGGCGTGTGTTCGAGGGTCTGCAGCAGGGTGGGCTGCAGGGCGTCCTTCAGGAGGACGGTCATGGCGCCGGCGACCTTGAGGTCCTCGGCGGTGACGGCTTCGCCGGAGCGGTTCGTCCCGATCACGATGCGGCCGAGGCGTGCGCGGAGGTCCTTCAGGTCGGTCGTGAGGGCGAGGATGGCCATGACTTCCGAGGCCACGGCGATGTCGAACCCGCTTTCGCGCGGGTAGCCGTTGGGCTTGCCTCCCAGGCCGACGATGACGCTGCGCAGCGCGCGGTCGTTGAGGTCCACCACGCGGTTCCACGTGATGGAGAACGGGTTGATGTTCAGCGCGTTGCCGTGGTGGATGTGGTTGTCGATGGCCGCCGACAGCAGGTTGTGGGCGATCGAGATGGCGTGCAGGTCGCCGGTGAGGTGGAGGTTGAAGTCCTCCATGGGAATCACCTGGGCGTAGCCGCCGCCGGCCGCCCCGCCCTTGATGCCGAACGTCGGGCCCATGCTGGGCTGGCGGATGCAGGCGAAGGTCTTGTGGCCGATGCGCCCCAGGCCCTGGGCCAGGCCGACCAGCGTGGTGGTCTTGCCTTCGCCGAGCGGCGTCGGGGTGATGGCGGTGACGTCGACGTACTTGCCCAGGG
>JABDMN010000135.1 GCA_013001485.1 Acidimicrobiia bacterium | reverse complement strand
GCCCAATGTTGGGTACGCTCCGTCACCAGGTAGGAGGCCAGGTCATGGACCAACCCGCAACAGAAACGAGCGCGCTCCCGACCCCGGTAAAGGGCGGGGTCAGCTCTGCTGTTCTCAAGGCACTTCGCGTCACCGGGTGGACCTCGATCACCGTGGGCATGCTGATGCTGGGGTTCGTCGCCCACCAGCTGTGGGTGACCTCGTTCTTTGCATCACGGGCCCAGGCCGGGCTCGAGACTGAACTCATCGAGCGGGCCGCCACCACCGAGATCGTCGAATTGCCGTTCGTGCCCGGTGAGGGCGTGGTGACCAATCCCGGCGAAACGCTGGAGCCTCCGACCATCGTCCCTCGCGAGGCCACTGGCGCAATCCTCGCCTACGAGCCACCGGCCCAAGGTGAGCCACTTGCCACGATTCGGATCCCGTCGATCAACGGCTACCAGTCAGATGACCCGCTGGAGTGGACCTTCGTTGAAGGGGTGCGGCTCAGCCACCTGAAATCAGGGGCGGGCCACATGCCCGACACGCCGCTGCCCGGTCTTCCCGGCAACGCTGTGATCTCCGGGCACCGCACCACCTATGGCGCTCCGTTCCACAACCTCGACGAGGTTCAGGTGGGGGACCAGATCTTTGTCGACGATCCGGTGATCGGAACCCATGTGTACGCGGTCCGGTCCTGGAATGACTACGTCGCGGCTTACCCCGATGCGGCGTCACGGTCAGCGCAGCCGCTTATCGATGGCGCCGGCGTCGTGGTCCATAGATCCGCTCTGTGGGTGACCGAGTCGAATCAGGGTGCCTGGCTGACTCTCACCACATGCCACCCCAAATTCTCCTCAGCGGAACGCCTCATCATCTTCGCCGAGCTCGTAGACGGCCCCAACGCCGACGTTATCCTCGCCCTCTCGTGATCAAGAGGCTGTTCAACGCTCTTCCCGGCCCTCTGGCCGCCCGCATCGCCCAGTCGGCGGTGATCGTCATCGTGCTGCTGGTGGCGTTGTTCTTCTTCTATGAGTGGCTGGGATCGACGTTCCTCGACACCGGGGGCGGAATCGGATGAAGGTCCTGGTGATCGACAACTACGACTCGTTCACCTTCAACCTGGTGCAGTACCTGGGTGAGCTGGGTGCGGATCCGGTCGTATTCCGTAACGACGAGTTGCCTCCGGCCAAGGGCGCCGAGATGAAGCCTGATCGTCTGGTGATCTCCCCCGGCCCGGGCCGTCCCGAGGCCGCTGGGTTCTCTGTCGAGTACATCCAGACGCTGGGGCTGGAGATTCCCACCCTTGGCGTGTGCCTCGGCCATCAGGCGATCGCGGTCGCCTTCGGGGGAGAGGTTGACCGGGCACCGGAACCTCGGCACGGCAAGACGTCGGACATCAATCACGACGGCAAAGGCTGGTTCAGCGGCCTCACCAATCCGTTCGTGGCTACGCGCTATCACTCGCTGGCCGCCGTGGAGCTTCCTGACGTGCTCGAGGAGACGGCACACAGCGAAGACGGAGTCGTGCAGGGGGTTCGTCACCGCGAGCTACCCATCGAGGGCGTCCAGTTCCATCCCGAGTCGGTGATGACCACCGAGGGAATGGCCTACCTCAAGAACTTCCTCGGCTAGCCCGCCAGGGCTACCCGGTCACCGTCGACGGAGACCATCCCGTCTTTCTCCAGAGCGGACACAGCCTCGTCTGCTCGCAGGTCGATCTCGATCAACTCGGACATCTCCGCGGGACCGTCGGCGAGCTCCCGCAGCACCTGGGCCCGGAGCTGACGAAGAGAGCCCTCGAACCGGGACTGTCGGGGAGGCGGCACGTACACGGTCGGGTCGGCGCACCCATCGACCACGGGACACTCCCCACACCGCGGGTTGCGGGGCCGGCAGATGGTGGCGCCCAGGTCCATCACCGCCTGGTTCCAGACACCGGCCGGCGTGGTGCCCAGTTCCTCAGTCGCCGCCGTGGTGAGGTCGGCCCCGTCGAGAGGCTCGCCTCGCCAGCGGCTGATCACACGCCTCAAGTTGGTGTCGACAGCGGGCACCTGGTGGCCGAAGACGATCGAGCCGATGGCTGCAGCGGTGTAGGGGCCAATACCCGGCAGTCGCTGGAGCCCCTCGATGTCGGTGGGCCAGCCGTCAGCCGCGACGACGGAGGCAGCGTCACGGAGACGCTTGGCTCGAGAGTTGTATCCCAGGCCGTGCCACAGGTCGAGGACATCACCAAGGCTGGCGGCGCCCAGGTCCGCAACGGTCGGGAAACGGTCGACGAACGCCGCGAACCTGGGGATGACCCGCTCCACCTGGGTCTGCTGAAGCATCACCTCGGAAACCATCACCCGGTACGGGTCGGCGTTTCGTCGCCACGGGAGGTCCCGCGATTGGTCGCGATACCAGTCGAGGAGCACTTCGCTGCGGGGTCTCATGGCGAGCGAGCGTACCGGTAGCCGACTCTGATCAACCCGGGCTTACGGAACCGTTGTCGTCGTCGTGGTTGAGGTGGTCGTCGTCGTGGTGCTGGTGGTGGTGGTGGTGGTTGCAGGGGCAATCCCCAGCACGACGCCGACCACGCTGCCCTCGGGCAGGGTCCCGCCCGCCGGGTCCTGGCTGACCACGAGCCCGATGTTGGCGGCGTCCTCCACAGTTCCAGTGACCTCCATGCCGAGGCCGAGTGCCGTGAGGAACGCTCGGGCCTCTTCCTCGGAGCGCCCGAGCACCGACTGAACGTCGATCTCGCGCAGCAGCCCCAAGCGCACCGTGATGGTGGAGCCGCGCTCCAACTCTGTAAGCGTCGGGGGATCCTGGAACGCAACGAGCCCGTCGAGGCCAGATTCGAGGGTGACTTCCTCGGGTGTCGGGTCGACCACCAGCAGCAGTCCGAAGGGCTCGAGAGCTGCTTCGGCCTGGGCCACCGTGAGGCCGGTGAGGTCAGGAGCCGCCACCGGCGGGGGGCCCTTGGAGACGATCAGCGTCACGGTGTCACCGCGGATCACCAGGTCGTCGGGGTCTGGGTCGCTGCCGATGACGAAGCCGCCGATGAACTCCTCGGAGTACTCCTCCTGGATCTCGATGGTTTCGAACCCTTCACGGGCCAGGCGGCGTTCGGCCGACTCCTTGGCCAGGCCGATGACGTTCGGCATCGTCAATACCCGCGGTCCGGTGGATATTTCGAGTGACACCTCGGTGCCGGGGGGAGCTGCGGTACCCGGTGACGGATCCTGATCGATGATCCCGCCCTCCGGGATGGAGTCGGAGAACGACTCGGTCACGGCGCCGACCACGAAGCCTTGATCGCTGATCAGCTGCTCCGCGTTGGTTCTGTCCAGGCCGATCAAAGTCGGCACAGGGAACTGCTCGGCCCCGCCAGAGACGACTACCCGAACGATCGAGCGTGCCTCCACGGCGACTCCGGGCTCGGGCTGAGTCGAGATGACGATCCCGGCCGGCACGGTCTCGGACGGCTCGATGGTTCGTGTGATGCGGAGATCGGCGTCCTGGATGGCGTCGAATGCCGAATCGGCGTCCATCCCGATCACCTCGGGGACGGTGATCTCGGCGACCTCGTCTCCGCCAGATGACAGCAACCGGGTGAGGATGAATATGCCCGCGACCAGCAAGACGAGAAGCCCGCCGATGGTGGCGGCGTAGGTCCACATCGGGGTCTCAGGCTCTTCGCGGGCCAAAGCGACGGCGCGTGCTGTCTCGTCAGGGGGGACGGTGGCGGGTGGGGTTCGGATCATGCGGGTCGGGGCCTCGGACGAAGCTGCGATGGGGTCTCCGGCCAGGTACCGCAGCAGGTCGGCCCGGAGTTCCTCTGCGGTCTGATAGCGATCGTCCGGGCTCTTCTCCATGGCCGTCATGACGATGGCTTCGAGGTCTGCAGGCAGGTCCGGGTTGAGGCTCCGAAGCAGTGTCGGCGGCTCCGAAACGTGTTGATACGCGACGGCGACGGCGCTGTCGGCGCTGAACGGTGGTGCTCCGGCCAGCATCTCGTAGAGCACGACGCCCATCGAATAGATGTCGGAGCGGGCATCTACCGGCAAGCCCTGGGCCTGCTCCGGTGAGAAGTAGGTGGCGGTGCCGATGACGGCACCGGTCTTGGTCAGCTCATCGGAGTCGTCGACGGCGAAGTAGATGCCGAAGTCGGCGACCTTCGTGGTGCCGTCGCCGGCGATCATCACGTTGGCGGCCTTGAAGTCGCGGTGGACGACGTCCTGGTCGTGGGCCACCGCAAGCGCAGCAGCCGACTCGGCCATGATCTCGGCAGCCCGGCGAGGGAGGAGGGCGCCCTCGTTGCGGAGGATGTCTCGGACGGTGCGACCGGTGATCAACTCCATCACCATGTAGTAGGTGTCGCCCTCTTGCGACCAGTCATAGATCGAGACGATGTTGGGGTGGTTGAGGTTGGCGGCAGCCTTGGCTTCCTTCTGGAAACGGCGGACGAAGGCCTCGTCCCTGGCGAACTGCTCGTGCAGGATCTTCACCGCTACCTGGCGGCTGAGGACGAGGTCTTCGGCCTCCCATACGTCAGCCATACCGCCCCGGGCGATATGGCCCGTCAGGCGGAAGCGATCTCCGAGGGTGCGCGCTTCGCTCACGGGG
>JABDMN010000063.1 GCA_013001485.1 Acidimicrobiia bacterium | reverse complement strand
GTCCACGACGGCTATTTGTGGGGTCGAGGAGCCGTCGACATGTTGAACGTCACCGCGGCGATGGCAGTTGTCGCAAAACGCCACCTCGACGGCGACGTCCCGCAGCTGCCCGGCGATCTTGTCTTCTTCGCTGTTGCCGACGAAGAGGCGGGTGGACTGCTCGGAGCCAAACACATCGTCGAGGAGCGTCCTGATCTTGTCTCCGTCGATTACCTGCTCACCGAGATCGCAATGCCGACCATCGACACGCCGGCCGGTCCCGTGATCCCGGTAACCGCCTCCGAGAAGGGTCCGGCCTGGCGTCGCTATCGGGCCCACGGCATCCCCGGCCACGCCAGCCAGCCGTACGGTCGAATCTCGGCTCTGGTGCCGGCAGCTCGTGCCGTCGCCCGCTTTGCCGAAGACGACGGAACAGCCGAGATCACGGACGAGTGGCGTCGGTTCGTGGCCGGCCTCGGACTCGACACCGAGCGTGAACGCGCTTGGACCGATCCGGATCAGATCGACGAAGTCATCGACACGCTGGCGGTGGACGACCCCGGTTTCGCCCGCTGGGTGCATGCATGTACCCGGCTCACGGTGACCCCGACGACCCTGGAGTCGGGCATGAAGGCCAATGTTGTCCCCGACAGCGCATCGGGAGACCTCGATGTGCGCGTTCTGCCTGGTCAGGATGCGGATTCCGTAGACGACTACTTTCGAAAGGTTCTCGGACCCGACCTGTACGACGAGCTCGACATCGATGTCGCTCTCGACGAGACGGCCACCGCGTCGAGCGCAGAGGGCCTCCTCTGGGAGTCGATCGGTGATGCCGCCGAGATCGTTGCCGGCCATCGCCGTCTGTTGCCCGCGTTGATCCCTGTAGGCACAGATGCCCGGTTCTTCCGTCGCCAGGGCACCGTTGCCTACGGAGTGGGTCTCTTCGATGATCGGGTGTCGTTCGGCGACCTCCTGGCCATGTTCCACGGCAACGACGAGCGGGTGAGCCTCGACAGCCTCGATCTGACCACCGCGTTCCTCGACACCACCGTCACCCGGTTCGGAGCACGCAGCGCGGTTTCTGACGGCTAGTTGTCACCCTCGAGTGCGGCACGAATCAGTTCGGCGTTGGCCTCGAGCTGGTCCCGGCTCGGCTGGTCCGTCCACCCGGTCGCTGAGATCCTGAACCCGTCGCCGGGAAAGCGCGGGATCACATGGAGGTGGGCGTGGAAGACCTCCTGGAAAGCCGCCTCGCCGTCCGCGTAGAACAGGTTGGTTCCCTCGTGAGGCAAGCCGCAGCCAGACAATGACCGGGTCAGCCGCTGCGCAGTGTGGAACATGCGGGCCGCTGTGTCAGGGTCGATTTCGGCGAGGTCCCGCACGTGCTCGCGAGGTATGACAAGCATGTGCCCGGCTGTGACGGGTCGGATGTCCATCACGACGAGCACCCTGTCGTCCTGGGCCACGATCGTGGCGGGAGCCCGTTCGGCGATGATGTCGCAGAAGACGCAGTCGGCCGCACGGGTGGTCACGAGTCGAAGGTCCTGATCACGAGCCCAGCGCGGGGCTTGGGGACGAAGAACGTGGTCTTCTGCGGGAACCGGACTCCGGCTTCGGACGCCTCCGCGATGGCTTCCTCGGTGACGGGGGCCACGAGGATCGCTCCTCCTCCGCTTCCGCTTCGTGCCCGATCGACTGCGGCTGTGTCGTCGGCGACGTAGTCGGCGTCGGCCTCGTTCACCTCGAGTAGTGGATACAGCACTTCTCGGGCGATCGCAGCCGAGGCCTGTTGCCATGAGTTGGCGAGCCCTCCGATCGCCTCCGGTCTCGGCGTCAGTTGGAGGGCACCCCCGAGATGGGGGACGACCACCAGATCTCCGGGACGGGCGGGTACCACGTCGCTGGCCGGGGACACCTCGAACGCCGTGTGGAGCGCCTGGGGATCCAGACGCCACTGTGCGAAGGTGCGGTGATAAGGGTTGACAGTGAAACCGCTGCCGGCAGCCGGCGCGAGCAGTGTCAGAATCTGGTCCCAGCCTCCGCTACTGCTCTGTGCCGCCTGGTACCTGAGCGCGGTGGTGTACCGGTGGTGGCCATCAGCAATGGAGACCGCTCCCGATGACGCAGCGGCCGTGATGGCCTCGATCCTCGCGGGGTCTGTGATCGGGTAGAGCCGGTGCTCTACGTCCGCGGCCGTGAAGCTCAGGGCCGGTTCTCCGTCTGGAGCGATGGCTTGGGCAAGATCGGGAGACGACGACAGCGCGAGGATCACATCGAGGTTCGCCTCCATCGCTGTGAGGTTCGCCAGACGATCGGTCGTGTGCTTGGCCATCGTCTCCTCATGGGGAAGGATCCGGTCACCGAAAGCCATGACGGCGAGAGAGCCCAGAACGCCGCTCCCGGTGCGGGTGATGCCAGCTCGGTCTTCGTAGGTCAGTTCATAGATGTAGTACGACGCGGAGTCGCGACGGAGAGCGCCAGAATCGATCCAGGACCTGAACACGGATGCCCGCTGCACGTACTCGGAGTCCTCGTCGGTGGGAAGGAGCAGGTGGGCCATGTTGTACGGCGACGCGGCTTCGAGTTGGGCCCGCAGGTCGCTGTCGATGACGTCATAGGGCGGTGATGTGGCGGATGCGACGTCGCCCACGACGTTTGGGTCGAATCGCAGTCCCTCAAATGGTGCGAACATGAGCCAAGGTTAAGACGGCCGGATCACGGGTGGCAATGTGAACGACGAATCCAGCAGCGACGTTGCCAGGGTCGAGGGCCTACTCGTGTGCGATCTCGACGGGGTGATCTACCTCGAGGATCAGCCGATCCCCGGCGCAGCCGACGCCATCGGGGCGTTCCTCGAAGCTGGTTGGAGGGTGGTGTACGCGACCAACAACGCGACTCGAACCGGTGATGAGCTAGTCGAGTCCTTGAGCCGTCGGGCCGGCATCGAGACGTCGGTCGACTCAATGGTGAGCTCCGCCATGGCAATCGCTTCGATGGTGACGGCCGGTCCGGTGTTCGTCCTCGGCGAGTCGGGTCTACGGGTCACGATCAACGACGCCGGATTCGAGATAACCAGCGACCCGAGTGCCGCTGCCACCGTCGCAGTTGGTCTCGACAGAGAGCTGTCGTACGACAAACTGGCAGCAGCGACCACCGCCTTGCTGAACGGCGCCGCTTTCATCGCTGCCAACGCGGATCCGTCGTTTCCGACACCATCAGGCCTGAAGCCAGGCGGCGGATCGATCGCAGCTCTGCTCGCAACGGCAAGCGGTGTCGTTCCTACCTTTGCCGGCAAGCCCGAGGCCCCGATACGGGATCTGATCCTCGCCCGGGTGCCCGTCGACGGCCCGATCTGGATGGTCGGGGATCGTCCAGACACCGACATCGCCATGGCCATCGGGGCCGGTTGGAACTCTGCGCTGGTGCTCACCGGGGTTGTTACCGACGCGACCGAAGTTCCTGAAGCCCACGCTCCGGATGTCGTCATCGACTCGATCGCCGATCTTCCGGGGGTTGTCGGCCTCTAGGCCGCAGTGGTGGCGTGGAGGCTGCGCACCCGTTCCAGGAAGAACTCTCGGAGTAGTGCAGTCACGAGCACCCCGAAGAGGAAGCCAGCCACATGAGCTTCCCAGGCGATGCCAACCTCACCGATGTTGAACTGGCCGATGAACCAGATGCCCAGGAACAAGAGAGCCGGGATGGGCACGAAGAACACGAAGAGCAGCGTGAGAATCTGATGTGTCGGGTAGAGCACCAGGTACGCCCCGAGAACGCCTGCGATCGCCCCGGAGGCGCCGACCAGAGGCACGGTCACCTCTCCGTTGAAGGCGATGAAGCCGATCGTGCCGGCCAGACCGGCCAGCAGATAGACGGCGAGATAGGAAGCCACGCCGTAGGCCTCCTCGACGTTGTTCCCGAAGATCCACAGGAACCACATGTTCCCCAGCAGGTGGATCAGGTTGCCGTGAAGAAACATGGACACGAGTGCAGCCACCCACACGTTCTTCGTGGGGAACACCGATTGGCCCGGGGCCTCGGAGCACACTCCGGTGGAGATCTCCTGGGCGGTGAGGGGATCGCCTGTCGTCAGCTCGCAGGCGACCGCTGCGTTCTCGTAGAGGAAGTCGATCTGCTCGGACTCGGCGCCCTGGGGCTGCCACAGGAAGAAAACGAGCACGTTCACGACGATCAACCCGATTGTCACCACAGGCACGATTCGGGTCGGGTTGAGGTCTCTGATGGGGAACATGCCGCCTCCCGTCACAGTGCCAGGCGATAATGCGGCACATGGATATTACGTATGACAGCGACGCAGCGACGGAGACCGAGCTCGGAGCCCGGATCGAGAAGCTGGCAGATGTCGATCCGGCCGACGCTCCGCCGGCGGCCGAGGCCATCGCCGACGAGCTTGCCGCCAACCTCGAAGAGGCTGGCGCCGTGCTCGAACCCGTCCAGCTTCCCCTCGACGAGGACGCCTCCTGACCAGGCGCCGCCTCGACGGGGAGCTCGTCCGACGACAGCTTGTCGAGTCGCGTGCCGCTGCCCAACGGGCCATCGCGTCGGGCCTGGTGGTCGTCGACGGCGTACCAGACCCGAAGCCGGCGACTCTCGTGGCAGACACCGCGTCTCTCAAGCTGGTCGAACCCGAACACCCATTTGTGGGTCGCGGAGGCCTCAAGCTCGAAGCGGCGCTCACCAGCTTCGCCGTTGACGTTGCGGGTTGGCGCTGCCTCGATGCGGGCGCATCCACGGGTGGTTTCACCGATTGCCTGCTCCAGAGAGGGGCGGCCTCGGTGGTGGCCCTCGATGTCGGTTACGGGCAGTTGGCCTGGTCACTGCGCACCGATCAGCGAGTGACGGTGGTGGAGCGCACCAATGTGCGACTGGTCGACGTGGAGTCGTTAGGTGCCCCCTTCGACCTCGTGGTGGCCGATCTCTCTTTCATCTCCTTGCGCCTTGTGTCCGCGCAACTGGTCGCGGCTGCGGGGACCGGCCCGCTCATCCTGCTCGTCAAGCCGCAGTTCGAGGTCGGGAAGGATCGGGTTGGGAAGGGCGGCATCGTCACCGATTCCACCGATCAACGGGAGGCAATCAAAGATGTGGTCGACGCCTATCGCGAGCTCGGTCGCGGCCTAGCCGGAGTCGTCGAGTCGCCGATAACGGGAGCCAAAGGAAACCGCGAGTTCCTGATCTACCTCGGTGAGGCGACGGGCGATATCGGTGATCAAGTGATCGACACGGTTGTGGGAGGAGAACGATGAGACGGGTTGGCCTCGTTGTACACAGTGACAAGCCAGGTGCCGCCGCGACGGCGACGTCACTGGCCGAGCAGCTCGACAGGGCAGGTCTGGAGCCATGCACAATCGACGCCAACGCGGATTCGTGTGATGTCGACGTGCTCGTGAGTATCGGAGGTGACGGGACTCTGTTGCGCGCCGCCGCGCTGGCTCACGCCGCTGACATCCCCGTCGCCGGGATCAACATGGGTCGGCTCGGCTACCTGGCCGAGGTCGAGCCAGACGATATGGGCTCGCTCGTCTCGCTGTTGAGTTCGGCTCAGCTATCGACGGAGCCACGCATGGCCATCGAAGTCGAGCTGCCCGATGGTTCGACATATGCCGCCCTCAATGACGTCGTGCTCGACAAAGTGGTGACACAGAGAGTCATCCATGTTCAAGCCGAGATCGACGGGCGGCCACTCATCACCTATCGCGCCGACGCGGTGATCGTCGCCACCCCAACCGGTTCGACGGCATACACCCTCGCCGCAGGAGGTCCCGTTGTGGATCCTGGAATCGATGCCCTCATCATTACGCCGGTTGCCGCCCACACACTCCTGTGGAGGTCGGTTGTCGTGGGCGACGAACGAACTGTGCGTCTCACCGTCGACATCGACCGCCCCGCCTGGGTGACGGTCGACGGGAGGGAAGCGGGCCGACTGGAGATGGGTCAGTTCGTTGACATCCGGCGCTCCCCGCGCCCCGTGCAGTTGCTGTCGCTCGGCACCCATCGCTTCCCCGACGCGGTACGTCAAGAGTTCGGTCTGGACCGGGCCTGAAGGAGCGATTTGTGCTGGACGAACTAAGCGTTTCCAACCTGGGTCTCATCACCGAGGCACGCATCGAGCCTGGCCCCGGGCTGGTAGTCGTCACTGGAGAAACAGGTACCGGCAAGACGCTTCTGCTTGGCGCATTGCGGTTGCTGCGCGGCGAGACAGCTCGAAAAGACCGGGTCGGGCCTCACGGCGACGAGGCGCGGGTCGAGGCCCGGTTCGTCGGCGACGCCGAGCTCGTCGCAGCCCGGCGGGTGACGTCGACACGCAGCCGGGGGTACATCGACGGACAGATGACAACGGCATCGGAGCTGTCGTCGCGAGTGGGGCGCCTCGTCGAACTGGTGGCGCAGCACGAGCATCAGACCCTGACCACATCCGATGGCGTCAGGCGATTGGTCGACGCGTC
>JABDMN010000041.1 GCA_013001485.1 Acidimicrobiia bacterium | reverse complement strand
GTCCCGCTGCGCACCAGGATGGTCAGGATGCCCTCCTCTGGGCCGCCTCCCACAACTTCATCGCTGAAGGCGTGCAGGAGTGACCCGTCGTCGTTGCCGTCGAGCGGATCACCGCCCAAGCCGAACTCGCCGAGGTTGTTCAGGCTGCCGGAGTCGGCATCCTGACCCTGGCCGTCGTTGACGCCCTCGGTGAGGCCGTTGGTGGTCGCCCAGAGCGAGTAGGGGGTCGCAGGGCCGCCGGGACCAGTGAGGACGGTCAAGGTGCCGGAACCGGCGATCAACGGAAGACCCGCGCTGTCGAGGATGGCACCTCCGCCATCCGGCGAAGTGGTCGCGGTGTAGTCCCCGGCTGCAAGCTGCACGCTGGCGGTTCCATCACCCGTCGTGTTGTCCACCCAGAGTTCGTTGACGGTCTCGCTGGAGTCCATGCGCAGCTTGTTGTTGTTGTTGGAATTGGCTCTGCCCCTGCCGTTCAGGAAGAGGGACGCCGAATCGTCAATGGTGTCGCTCAATGAGCTCTGGATCCAGAGTTGGAGTCCATCATTGATCGTCACGTTGCCGGTTCCGAGGCCGCTGTCACCAGGCTGCACCCTTGAGCCATTGTTGAAGTTGCTGTCGATATAGTTGAAGACAAAACCACCGGACCAGGTGTTGGTTCCCGTCAGGTTCAGCGTGTTGCCCCGACGCACACCAACGGTCAACAGTCCTGTGCCGCTAATGTCGCCGCTCAAGGTCCGAATTTCATTGTCGGTTGCGTTGCTGCTGTTCGTGATCAACGCATCACCGGCAAGGGTGACGTCACCGGGAATGGTCACCGGGTCACCCCCGCTGCGCAGTCTCAGGGTTGCTCCGGCATTGAACGTGACGGGGCCGGTGCCGATGGCGTTGCGACTTCCCGCACCGCTGTAGACATCGAGTAGCGAACCGGCGCCGATGGTCAATCCACCGGAATACGTCGGGGTCTGGGTATCATTCACCTGAGCCGTCACTCCGTCGGCGATGATCGCAGGCGCCTCGTTGAAGGGCACGATATTCGAATCCCAGTTCGCAGCGGTGTTCCAGCTGTTGTTGCCGCCGGCGGTGCCGGTGATCGTGAACGGCGGGAAATTGCCGGCGTTGATCGTGATCTCGGTGTCGTCCTGAACGGGGACCACCAAGGTGTTCCCGAAGGTGTCGTCGATCACGGCGCCGGTGGGGATCCGCAGGCGGAGTGTCCCGGTGGTGGTCGGGAGGAGTTCGACGGTGAAGACCGTGGACGAAACCGCGGTCACCGCGCCGACCGTGGCGGTCGCCGTGCCGGCGTTGTCGAAATCGAGATCGCTGACCGTGCCGGCATCAATCCCGGCAGGATCGTCGAAGGTCACGGTGTAGGTGACCGTCGAGACGTTCTCGTAAATGGGCCCGCCAAAGTAGTTGTCCTCGATCGAGGCCAAGGTCGGAGGGAAGGTGTCGAGCACGACGGTGATGGTGGTGTCATCGCTGATCGCCGAGGAGGTGTCCAAGGCGTTTCCGTTCAGGTCGCGGATGTCCGCGCCGGCGAGGATGTCGAGCACGACGGTTCCGGTCGAGGTCGGCGTGACGGCGACGTCAAACGCACCGGGATCGAAGGTCGGGCGGACGCTGTCGATGGTCGCCGAGGCGCTTCCGGTAGTTCCGAAGTCCGAGGTCGAGATCGTCGAGATGTCGATGGCCTCGTCGAGGCTCACGGTGTAGACGATGGTATCGAGTCCGAGGATCGCGTCCGCGCCACCCCGATCGTCTACGATCGAAACGAAGTTGGGGGCGGTGGTGTCGCTGAGATCGTAGACAGTGAGAGGATACGAGATCGTGTAGAGCCTGTTGAAGGTCGTGGTGCTCGTTCCGAAGCGGTTCCAGACGCGGCCGGAGTTGTTCGCATTGGAGCTGCCCCTGCTGGCATCAGTTCCGTTGGCGTCGGCGCTGTTACCATGCGCCCTTACCGTGGCTCCGGCGTTGTTGCATCCGGTCGCGACGTCGGCGCCATGATTGGTGTCCGGAGTTCCCACCGGCTGGTTGCCGAATTGGTCGAGGTAGGGCGAGTAGTGCACCGAGCCTACGCGCAAGGTGGTATTCCCTGCAAATGGGTTGCTCCATCCGTTCCAGATGTCGGCGTTGTTCCTGGCGATGCAGGTCGTGCCGTTCATCACGTAAACAGGAGCGCCGCCCCCACCAGGAGCGGTGGCACTGCCCGAGACGTCGGTCGTTCCCGAAAACTCCCTTGCTTCAAGCTTGGGGGATTCGGCCTCGATGAGGGAGGAATCCAGGTTGATGACCATCATGGGAGTCCAGTAACTGCCTTGGAGCGCGGGGGTCGCCCAGGCTTGGGCGGTTACAAAATCCCGGTAGAACTGGGGATCGTTGGATGTCGTTTGGGTCGTGCCATTTGTCACGAAGGCGATGCGGTATTGGTCACCGATGGCCCAGGGCGCGTTGGTGTTGGGGTTGATCCCCCCGTTGGCCGCGAGATCGAGCACGCCGAGCTGGCTGGCCGGCGTGGGGATGCTCACGACTGTGATGGTGCCATCCACGCCCAGCATGGTTGTGCTCCACGTTGCCGGTCCTGGCAGGAGGAGGGTGTCAACGTCGCCTGTGAGGGTCGTTCCTCCGGAGAGATCGAAGAGAGAGAAGCTATCGCCGGCGGTCAGCGTTCCGGTGAGAAGCGCGACCGTAATATTGGCGCCGTTGAGATCGATCACCGAGCCTGTGGTGGCGGGCGTGTAGCGATCCGACGTGAGGAGGTCGGCATCGATTTCGAATCTGTTGATGGGCTTGAGGTAGGTCCAGGCTGCAGTGTCGACCGACCCATTCGACTCAACCGTGAATCCGGAAGAGCCGTCCACGAAGAAATCAGCATCGAGGATGTCGGTGGCCCCGGCATTGGTCAACGTGACCGTGCCGATTTCCCAGTCCGTACCGGCTTCACTAAATCCTTCATCCGCGCTGTATCGGAACTCGACGGAAACGGTGTCGGTGGCTCCGAAGGTCCCGAGATCCACCACAGTGGTGTCGAGGTTGGATACGGTGCTGTCGTAGCTGGAGGACTTGCCCGTGAAGACTTCTTCGCCTCCCGTCCAAGCGGTTCCCGGGTTGGATCCTGTGGTGTCGTCGTAGGTGGTACCCGAGATAATGTCTGTGGAGGGCACATAGGTGGCTGGAGCACCGTTGACGCTCACGAAGATCGCGCCGCCGTCCCACTTATCCTCGATGAAGTAGCGGTGGGTGAAGGTGAGGGTTACCGAACCGGCGGCACCCGCTGCCACGTCCGGACTGATCAGGAAGGAATCAGCGGTATTACCGCCGCCTGCCGCGCCGCCTTCGGTCTTCCAGGTGTCCCCGGCAGCGGGGACGCCTCCGGAGGTCAGGGTGCTGTCGGCGATGGTGCCGGCACCGCCGACGTTGATTGTGGCCTGGGCCGTGGCGCTTGCTGCGCTGAGGCCCAGGCCGAGGCCTATGGCGACGGCTAGGTTCTTAAGTATTCCGGTTCGTTTCATGGTTCTGATGGTTATGTTTATCTTTGTTGTGTTTTTGGCGAGATCGCTTCCGAAGCCCCAATCGAGGAAGAATGGGCGCAAAACTCCTTTGGCACCCGGATAGTCTCCACACCAGCAAGCGGGTGAAGGATTTTTACCACCCCTCCTT
>JABDMN010000026.1 GCA_013001485.1 Acidimicrobiia bacterium | reverse complement strand
CGATCGCCGCAGCGAAGTCGCCCATTCCCATCAGAGCTCCTCCGAGGTTGCTCAGTGTGAGGGCTTCCTGGTCGACATCGCCGATCGAGCGCTGGATCTCGAGCGCCTCCTCCAACTGGGCCGCCGCCTCTTCGTAGTCGCCCTTGAGTCGGGACAGCTCGCCGGATCCGATCAACCACACGGCCTCGGCCCGCCGGTCACCGCGCTGACGGTCTATCTCGAGCGCTTCGGCATAGCGTTCGGCCGCCTCGTCGTAGTGGGCGAGCGAGTTGCAGATGGCACCGATGAGTCCGGCGCAGCGCCCCATCTCTCGCAAGTCATGTGCCTCTCGTGCCAAGACGAGCGCTTCCTCGCATCTCTCTTTGGCCTTGTGATCTCGCCCAGCCGTAGGAGAACCGATGCCGACCCCCGGATTGCCTCTGACAGCATGCCGGGGTCGGGGTCGGCCTGTGCCCGGAGCCGGGCCTCTGCATCCGCAGCGACCTCGGAGGCTTCGCGACTCCTCCCCTCGCGCAGCATGGCAAATGCGATGCCGATAAGTGCTCGAGCCTGGTCGCCGACGCTGCCGGTCTCCTCGGCGGCCGCGACGGCATCCCGCAGCGCAGACACCGCGTCGTCATACCGGGCTCCCAGCATGGCGACCTCGGCAAGGCCATCCGCGGCCCGGAAGCGATCGGCCGCCGAAAGGTCCCCATACTCCAGGGCCTTGCCGAAGTACGTTTCTGCCGAGGTGTTGGCGAACCTCGCCTGGGCCTGCTCCCCAGCCGTCACATACCACTCGGCGGACTCGGCGGGTGCGCCGGCAGCCTCGTAGTGGGTGGCGATCATTGCGGCTCGTCCCGGCGCCTCTGCACGAGACGCCAGCCATTCGGCGATCGACCGGTGGTAGGAGCGGCGCAACCGCTTGAGCACAGACTCATAGGTGACTTCTCGCAGAACTGCGTGTCGGAAGATGTACTCCTCCGTGCCGACGAAGTCGGCTCCCGGATGCGGCCACACCAGCTCTCTGTCTTCGAAGACCTTGAGTAGCCGGTGGACCTCTCCGATGGGCTCGGCACCGGCGTCGACGGGCGGCGGAATAGCAAGGTCCCAGAACAGCCGGCCGACGACCGAAGCCCGTCCCAATAGATCGCGCTCGGCCGCATCCAGCCTGTCGAGACGCGCCTGGATGACACCCGTCAGGGTTGCCGGCACGTTGAAATCCTCAAGGCGTTCCTGGCGGATCACCCACTCGTCATCGCCCGCCTCGATGACGTCGTCCTCGATGAGCATCTTGATGATCTCCTCGACGAAGAACGGGTTCCCGTCAGCACGAGCCACAATCGTGTCCCGCAACTCGGTCGGCACGTCGGCGGCCCTCTTCAACACCTCGTCCGTCAAGGCGGCGGCAGCGTCGGCGTCGAGCGGTTCGAGGTCGAGCCGCACGTCGCGGGGGCCGGTACCCCACTCGGGGACACGCTCGAACACAAGGGGCCTGGCGGCAGCCACCACGAACAGCCTCTTGTCGGCGCAAGCGTCTATCACCTTCTGACCCATCACGAGCGTTGCGCGGTCGGCCCAGTGGATGTCTTCGAGCATCACAACCGTCGGCACACGGTCGGCGATCGCCCCAAAGAGCTGGGTCACGCCGTGAATTGCCCGATCTCGCAACTGGCGAGCGTCATCGAGGATGTGGCCGATATGGGGACTTGCCGACATGTCGAGCCCCATCAGATGCCCAACGAGATGGGCCTGATCCACCGCCGACTCACCGAGGAACTCGGTCACGCCGCTCGTGAGCTTCTCGACAGCGACATCCGCAGGGTCGTCGTCGGCGATATCAAACCGAAAGGCGAGGACGTCGCGCAGCAGACCATATGGATTGCCCTGATGCTGCTGGTCGGCACGACCCCGGAAGACCACAACGTCTGACCCGGCGAGGCTGAGCCACTCGTTGAACTCGTAGAGAAGCCGAGACTTCCCGATCCCCGCCTCGCCGACGATCGTGACACTTGCCGAAGCGGAGTCGGCGGCCGACCGCTGCTGCGCCGCCTGGAGAGCAGCAAGCTGTTGCTCGCGACCCACCATGGCCGTCTCCACTCCTTCGACTCCCCGAGTGGGGAGGCGGAAGGGGCGCGGTGCCACGGTCTCAACGATGTAGGTGACCAGGGGTTCGGACTTACCCTTTACCTCCAGCGGCGGACGCTGGGTGACGTTGAAGACTCCGCGCACGTGGCGGTAGGTCGAGTGACTGACAAGCACTCCCCCTACGGGAGCGGCCGATTCGAGCCGGGAAGCCACGTTGACCGTATCGCCCGTGACCGTGACCTCACCGGCGGTGCCCACCTCGCCGATGACAACCGGGCCGGTGTTGATGCCGACCCGTACCGCAAGCGACTCGAGCGACGGATCCTCAGCTGCCATCTGGGTGAGGGCGCCCTGGATGGCCAGTGCGGCCCGGATTGCCTGCTCGGGGTCGTCTTCTCGGGCCGAACCGACTCCCCACAGCCCCATCACCGCGTCGCCTATGTGCTTGTCGATCGTGCCGTTGTGCTCGACGATCGCTGCATCGAGCCGCCGCCACACCGTGTCCATGATGTCGGAAACGTCCTCAGCATCCATCGACTCGGACATCGCGGTGAACCCAGACACGTCGGCGAACAGCACCGTCATCTGACGGCGCTGGGTGGGGACCTGTTCGAGCGCGACGAGACGCTCTTCGAGGGCGGCGATCGTGGCGTCAATGACGTCGTCGGGCACCGAACCCCGCAGCTGCTCCTGAGACTCGATCGCCTCGAGCAGCGTGTCGCGCTCGTCCACCTGGTTAGTCGTCTCCGCCCTGGATGACGGGCGAACCGTCGGTCTCGTCTCCCTGGATGACCGGAGAGCCCTGGATGACCGGCGAACCCTGAATCACGGGCGAGCCGTCGACGTCGGATCCATCCAGATTCACGTAGACGGGCCCGGTGAGTGTCGTCGTCATCATGTTGGTGAGGTGGTCCGAGTCCCGGTTGTGAGCGTTCATGCTGCCCACTTCTGTGTCACACACCCTGCAGCGCACGGTGGTCGCCATGGTTTGTCCCTCCCGTCGGCTGAGTCCAACCATACGCACGGCTTGAGCAAGATGGTGATGTCTGGGAGAAGCAACCAGACGCCTGCCACCGGCCGCCGGCGCTTTGCTGGCCGCCGACTGGACGAGAGAGACAGGGATTGTGTTGTCCCCCCTTCGAGGGGGGAAGGTCCCTGCACCGCAGGCGAAGCCGAGGGTGGAGGTAGGGGGGCAACAGTTGTTTCCCACCTCGCAGGCCGCATCCGGCCCAGCATCAGGGACCCAATGCCCCTGGTAGCCCACAGGTGCAACTCGCACACTCGAAACGATGCGTGAATACATCGATGGAGCCACCGCCATCGTGCGTGGGGCGATCGACGCCGGGTGCAGCTTCTTCGCCGGCTATCCGATCACCCCGGCGTCGGGAATCCTGATGCAGATGATGCGTGAGCTCCCCCGCACCGGTGGCGTCGCCATTCAGGGCGAGGATGAGATCGCCTCGATAGGCATGTGCATCGGCGCCACCCTCGCCGGAGACCGGGCAATGACTGCCACCTCGGGCCCCGGTATCAGCCTGTACTCGGAGAACATCGGGCTGGCCGTGATGGGCGAGGTACCTCTGGTCATCGTCGACGTGCAGCGGCTTGGGCCGGGAACCGGTGCCGCCACAACCGTGTCTCAGGGTGATGTCCAGTTCGTGCGGTGGGGCACCGCGGGCGGATACCCGATCATCGCCCTCTCCCCCTCCACCGTCGTCGAGGCCTACGAGCTCACAGCCAGGGCATTCGACCTCGCCGAGCGGTTCCGGTGCCCCGTGTTCCTCCTCACCGACAAGGAACTCGTGATGTCACTCACCACTGTCGATCTCGACGCCTACCCCGACGTCTCGGTCCGAGAACGACAGACGGCCTCGGCCGGGCTTCCCTACTCATACAAGCCTCCCGCTGCCGTCCATCCGTTGCACGAGTTCGGCGGCGAAGACACCGCACGCTTCACGGGCTCGACCCACGACGAGCGAGCCATCATCACCAAGGACCGCGACACGATCGAGGCCCTCAACCGCCACCTCATCGCCAAGATCGAAGACCACCGCGACGAGGTCGAGATGGTCGACGCCGACCTGCAACCAGGAGCCTCCACCCTGCTGGTCGGGTACGGCATCGTGGGCGGGGCGATCCGCAGCGCCACGGCCGCGGCCCGGGCCGAGGGCATGTCGGTGTCATCGATGGTTGTGCAGTCGTTGTGGCCGGTCCCCGAGATCGCGTTGGCGTCGGCCCTCGACGGTGTCGATCGGGTGGTCGTGGCTGAGCTGAATCACGGCCTGTACCGGCGGGAGATCGAGCGCCTCGCCGGCGACCGCGAGGTCATCGGTGTCAACCGCATCGATGGTGAACTGATCTCCGTCGCCGACC
>JABDMN010000019.1 GCA_013001485.1 Acidimicrobiia bacterium | reverse complement strand
CCTCTCGACCGTGCACGCCAACAGCCCGACAGAAGCTCTGTGGAGGCTGGAAACGCTGGCGATGTCTGGCGATCACCGTGCGGCCGGGGCCACTGTCCGGAACCAGCTGCGGGCTGCTGTCGACTTGATCGTCCAGATGGAGCGACGGGACGGCCACAGGCGGATCAGCGAGATCGAAGCCGTCGCGTGATTGCGGCGCTCGTCGTTGCCGCTGGGCTCGCAGCGGGCTCCTGGTCCGTCGTTGTTGCCGGCGTTCTCGTGGCGGCGCCAGTCCCGGTTGTCGCCATTGCCACCTGTGGGTGGGCCGTGTGGTCGTGGCGTCGTCGGGCACGCAGCGCCGACGCCTCGGACGTCGCCGTCCTTGCCGCTGGCATCGCGTCGGAACTGAGATCGGGCCAGTCGATGCTGTCTGCGCTGGAGTCTGCGTCGCACAGAGTTCCTGCCGTCGACCTTCTCAGACCGCTGCGGTTGGCGAGCGTGGGGCGGTCGTCGTCGCAGGTCGCTGCTGCTCTGGAGGCTGCGGTCCCTGCCATGGGCGGCGAGTTTGCGGCTGCGTATCGGCTTGGGGCGGAGTCCGGTGCGCGATCGAGCGCTGTGTTCGGTCGACTCGCCGTGGCCGCCGGGGATGCCGTCGAGCTTGGTCGTGATGTTCGAGTCTCGAGCGCTCAGGCGCGCGCCTCGGCCGTGGTAGTTGCGTTGGCCCCCGTCGTGTTGATCGGTGTCATGGGCGCAACCGGGATGCTGACGCCGCTGTGGGCGACCGGTGGGATCGGCATCGGATTGGCCGCAGTCGGTGTGAGCCTCATCTCCATGGGAATCGGTGCGGTTTGGTGGCTCAGCAGGAGGTATCTGCCGTGATGGTTCTTGTCGCGGTTGTCGCCGCCGTTCTGATCTTGGTTGGGCCTCTGCCGTTGCGACGCCGCCTTAGGGCCGATGCCGGCGACGAGGTGGCCTTCACCGAACTCGTCGCGATGGCGCTGACCGCCGGTCACGGGTTCGACGCGGCGGTCCTTGTGGCCGCTTCGGCTGTGGGAGGTTCGATCGCCGAACGAGCCCGCCGGGCCGTGCGCGGCCGAGACAGCGGAGAAGAGGCTCCCGTCGTGTTCGCCGTGGCGGTCAGGGCGCGCGCTTCAGGAGCCCCGCTCGGTGATTCGGTTGCTCAGCTTGCGGAAGGGCTTCGCGCCGAGCGGATGGAGTCGGCTCGTTTGGCAGCGCGTCGGCTGCCTGTGCGGCTCGTGCTGCCCCTCACCCTGCTGATCCTCCCGGGCACGGTCCTGCTCACCGTGACGCCCGTATTGCTCGGCGCCATCGAGCGTTTTGCTCTCTGACTTCCCACCGTCCCGGCCGGTCGCCGGTTGAACAAGGAGAGTTTGTGATCGACTTCAGACGTGAGGAAGGCCAGGCGACCGCCGAGTACGCCCTGGTCCTGGTCGCCGCCGGCGTCATCGCCCTGGCGCTGATCCTGTGGGCGTCGAATAGCGATGTCCTGCCCGGGTTCTTCGAGACCGTGGTGCGCAAGGTTGCGTCGTTCGTGGACCGAGTGTGAACGACAGGGGGAGCGCCGCGGTCGAGTTCGCTCTCGTTGTTCCGCTGGTGCTGCTGGCTTTGCTGGCCATCGTCGAGACGGCGCTGATCGCCCGGGCCCAGATCCAGGTCGTGATGGCTGCTCGCGAGGGCGCTCGCGAAGCCGCAACCCACCCCGATGTCGACCGAGCGGTGGATGCAGCTCGCGGCGTCCTCGGGCCCGACATGGCTGCCCAAGCCACTGTGACGGTTCGTCGCCCCGACATCGTCGGAGAGTCCGCCCGGGTTGTCGTCACACTCCGCCACCGGATTGCGGCGAGCTTCCTAGGCGGGTTCAACATCGATATTGAGGGCAGGGCTGCGATGCGAGTCGAGCGATGAGGGAGCGGGGAGCAGCGAGCGTTGTCATCCTCTCCCTCGTCGTCCTTGGCCTTGTGCTGTCGGTGGCGATCATCGACGTTGCGAACGTGGTCGTCGCCCGGATGCAGGCTCAGGCTGCTGCAGACGCTGCAGCCCTCGCCGCGGCTCCTGTGACGTTTGCCCGATTCGGTGCTTCAGGCTCTGCCGCCGAAGAGGCAGCACGGTTCGCCGCAGAAAACGGTGCGCTCCTCACTCGGTGTCGTTGCGTCCAGGATCCCTCCAGTCGTCGACGCTCTGTCGCTGTCTCGACGGAGGTTGTTGCCTCGACGGTGTTATTCGGCACCTGGCAGGTGAGCGCGACCGGCCGCGCCGAGTTCGACCCTTCGCGGCTCAGACCACTGGAGTGAGTGCGTCCTCGTGCCGATGAATCCGGGTGCACGTTTCGGACACATGGAAGTACGCCGCCGGTATCGCCATCTGTGCGGTGTTCGCCTGGATTGCATTCGTTCAGGTGGAGCGGATCCCCCTGCTCGGCTACGCCGATCTCGGTTTTCACGAGCTGGGGCATCTCGTGATGTACATGTTCCCGATCTCGGAGATCCTGACCGCGGCGATGGGCTCGATCTTCCAGGTCGCCATTCCTGGTGGACTCGCCGCCTACTTCTGGTTCAAGCGCCACGACCGGTTCGCCACCACCGTGACTCTCGCCTGGGGGGCAGCATCGGCCCGTGACGTGGCGGTGTATGTGGCCGACGCTCCGGTTCGGGCCCTTCCGCTGCTGGGAGGCGACAACGTGACCCACGACTGGTGGTTCATCCTCGGTCGCTTCGATGCGCTCGATCAGGCTGGGGCGCTGGCGAATCTCATCACTGTGTTGGGCTTCATCACCCTCTTCGGAGCCGCAACCCTGTGTGCTCTGGCCCTCATCGATCTCCACGGGTGGCGGTTGAGGCGGCAACCCGACCTGAGCGGCCTGCCTGTTCGCGAAGTCCGGCCGCCGCGGGGCTGACTCAGGCTTCGGCGAGCAGGGTGTTCAGGTACTGGTCGAGCAAGCGGTTCTCCCGCTCGGCCGGCCGCCAGTCTGGAAGTAGATCCACCAGGGTGACGATGTCGAAGTAGGGGTGATGTCGGGCTCCCGTCATCGTCTCGCAGATGCTCCTGAAGCGGTCGGCGACTTCGATCCCCCATTCGACGACGAGGTTCATTCGGCAATGGGCGACTTCCATTGCTGAGGGACCGATCGAGGTCTGTGACCAGTCGACGACACCAGCGACTCCTCCGTTCCACAACACGTTCCAGTGGTGGAAGTCGCGGTGGATGAAGACAGGGTCGGTGGTCGGCGGCGTCTCTGAGATCCGGGCGATGCCCCTCTCCCAGGTTTCGGGCTGGTGGCTCCACGACGGCGTCGCGGCGTCGCCAGCATCCAGGTACCTGGCGAATTGTCTCACCCACCCCGGTGGCTCGACCTGACCGATCGCTGTGGCAGTCTCTGCGAGCGCCACCAGGATGTCGTCGGGGTCGGCGACGCTCCCGGCAGGAGGGGCTTCGATGAGCGAGAGAATCATCGACGGGCTGCCCGCCTGTTCCCCACGTGGATCGATGGCGATGACTCGCGGCACCGGGATCTGGGAGTTGGCGTCGAGGTACTCGATGACTCGCGCCTCGTACTCGATGACGTCGGGACGCTCTGCGAGCCATTCGGCATTGGAGACCTGCTTGAGGACGAAGCCCTCCGAACCGCGGTGCACCGATCGCACGTCGGATGTGACACCGCCGGTCAGCGGATCACCGAGACCGACCTCGGGTCCGAGCTGCTGTCGGAGCCAGGCCTCGGTTTGGGGTGTCATCCGATGGAGATGAGCTCCACCTCGAATACGAGAGTCGCCCCACCAGGGATGACGCCACCGGCTCCGGCGTCGCCATATCCGAGCTCGGGCGGGATCACCAGCTGGCGCTTGCCGCCGACGGCCATGCCGGCCACTCCCTCGTCCCAGCCGGCGATGACGCCGCCTGCGCCGACGACGAACTGGAACGTCCGGTCCCGCAGCAGCGAGCTGTCGAACCGGGTCCCGTCCGTGAGCCATCCGGTGTAGTGGACCTCGGCGAGGCTGCCATCGACGGCGACGTCGCCGTCGCCTACCTCGATGTCGTGATAGCGCAACCCGGAGTCGGTTGTCGTGTATTGATCGTCCGCGATCGCGGACGGGGCTTCAGGAGGTCCAGGCACGATTCCCACCAGTTCTACGTCGAAGATCAGTGTCGAGCCAGCAGGTATGTCCCCGTTGGCGCGGTCACCGTAGGCGAGGTCGGAGGGGATCACCAGCGTTGCTGACGAACCCACAGCGAGATAGCCGATGCCCTCGTCCCAGCCGGCGATGACCGCTCCCTGGCCGAGACGGAATGAGAACGGCTGGCCCCGGTCATAGGAGCTGTCGAACTCGGTCCCGTCCTCGAGCGTGCCCGTGTAATGAACCTCAACCAGGTCGCCAGGCTTCGGTTGGTCGCCAAAGCCCTGATCCGTGATCGTGTACTGGAGACCCGAAGCCGTTGTGACAGGCTCTCCGACAGTGGGCACGACGGTCGTCGAGGTTGTGGCCGTCGGCGTCGTGGTGGTTGTGGTCGACGCCGTTGTCGTGGCTTCGGGCGCTGCGTCGTCTCCACAGGCGGTGGCGACGAGGGTCAGCACGACGAGGCCGGCGGCGAGTCGCGATCGGAGCATGAGTTGTTGCCTCACAGGTAGCTGGTCAAACGTCATCTTCGACGAGATCGTCGGATACTTGATGCGTTTCCTGTCAGGGCAACGCCATTCGCAAGAGGGCGGCGGCCCCGTCCTTGTCGAGAGGGTCGTTGAAGTTGCCGCACTTCGGGGACTGGACGCATGACGGGCATCCGGAGAGGCACGCGCACCGAGTGAGTGTGTCAAGGGTCGCTCGCAACAGCTCCGCGCCGGCGTCGTGACCGACGGGGGCGATACCGGCACCGCCGGGGTAGCCGTCGTAAATGAAGAACACGGCTTCACCGGTCTGCGGGTGCACCGCAGTAGACAGACCGCCGATGTCCCACCTGTCGCAGATCGCGAACAACGGCATCATCGCGATGGTGGTGTGCTCGACGGCATGCATCGTGCCAGGTATGTCGTGCCAGCCGATCCCGGCATCCTCGATCAGGTCGTCGGCGACGGTGTACCAGAAACCGACCGTCGCAAAACGGCGCTCGGGGAGGTCGAGAGGGGTGGTGTCCAGGGTGCGGCCCGTGCCCAGCTCCTTGCGCTGAAAGGCGATCACCTGTGAAGTCGATTCGACTCGTCCCCAGGCCCGGCCCAGTCGGCCGACGGTGTCGGCCGACCTCACGTCGAGGATCGACAGGTCCTTCTCGACTTTGGGCTGTGTGTAGTAGCGCACGGCCTGGCGCCGAACCCTCACCTCCTGGTGGTCCAGGTCGAGCTCTTCCACGAGGTAGGTCTCGCCCTGGTGAAGGTGGACAGCTCCCGGGTGCGCCTGGCGAAACGCCCGGTCCTCGTCGAGGTGGCCGAGCAGTTCGCCGGCATCGTCGACGATGACGTAGGGGCTGCCACCGGACGTCCGTAGGTCGACCCGGGACGCCGGGGATCTCCCGCGCGCCCACAGCAGGGCCCCATTGCGCAGCATCAAGTCTCCCCGTGATGTCAGCTCGGTGGCCGTCGACTCGAACTCGGGGCCGAGGAAGGCACGATCCTCGGGCCGCAGCGGGAGCTCTGCGGCGGCACAGCCGACGTGGCCTTCCAACACTTCAGCGTTGGAGGGGTTGATCACTGCAGCCTCGGCCCGGCGACCGAACAGGTCCTCAGGATGCGTCATGTAGTACTGGTCGAGGGCGTCCTGGCCGGCGACGAGGACTGCCACGGAGTCTGACTGGTTGCGCCCGGCACGGCCTGCCTGCTGGCGGAACGAGGCGATCGTTCCGGGGAACGTCGTGATGACAGCCGCATCGAGCGAGCCGATGTCGATGCCCAGTTCGAGTGCATTGGTCGCCACGACGCCGGTGAGTTCACCCGACGCCAGCGATTCCTCGATCCGTCTGCGGTCTGCGGCCAGGTATCCACCCCGATAGGGAGCGATCCGTTCCTCTTGGGACTCCGGAAGCCGGTCTCTCGCCCACCGATACATCAATTCGGTTGCCTTGCGGCTGCGGGAAAACACGATGGTGTGAACGTCACGTGACACCAGGTCGGCGAAGACCCGGGTGGCATCAGCCAGCGGACTGCCGCGCGTACCTTTCACCGGGTCTTCGATCTCAGGGTTCCACAGCACGAAGGTCTTGGCTCCGTGAGGCGAGGCGTCCTGCTCGATCACCGAGACTGGAGCACCGATCAGCGAACTGGCGAGCTCGCCGGGATTCCCGATCGTCGCCGATGTGAACACGAAGGCCGGGTCGGATCCGTAGTGGTTGGCGAGTCTTCGCAGGCGACGAAGGACGAGAGACACGTGACTGCCGAAGATCCCGCGCATCGTGTGCATCTCGTCGACAACGACGTATTGGAGGCGGTGAAAGAAGTCCTTCCACAGGTCGTGGTTGGGGAGGATCCCGACATGGAGCATGTCGGGGTTGGTGAGCAGGACGTTGGCGTGGCGGCGAGCCCAGCGTCTCGAGTCGGTATCGGTGTCGCCGTCATAGGTGGCGGCTACGAGCCGATCAACGCCGAGCCTGGAGAAGGAGCGGAGCTGGTCGTTCGTCAGCGCCTTGGTGGGATAGACACAGATCGCTGTGGACTTGGGGTCCAGTGCGATCGCCTCTGCGATGGGCACCTGGTACGCCAACGACTTGCCGGACGCCGTCCCGGCCACGAGGACTGTGTGGGCACCCGAACGCACCGAATCCACTGCGACCACCTGATGCGTCCACAGGTCACCGATGTCTCGGTCGCTGAGGGCGGCCTGGATGGTGTCGGGAACCGGTGGCTCGAGTGGGGCGGTCGTCCCGGCTCTCGCGCCGAGCGCTTCAACGTGGACGATTTCGGGGGCATCCGCCCAGATCGCCGAGATGTCGTCCATCGTCCGATCGTACCCGGGGGGTGTGACACCCCTCACTCGTCGAGGACGCCGTCCTCCAGGTCGGCCAGGACTGCGGCGGCGTCGTCGCCGAGAAACACCACGCTGGCAGCGCCGGCCGTCCCCACGGTCCCGGGCAACACCATGTTGGTGAGCAGGGAAGGGTCGAGCTCGTAGGCAGCGATCGCAAGCGTCAGCAGGTCGGCGGCAGACAGATCGGTCCACGTGTGCTCGAGGAGCAGGGCCAGCATTCCAGGGACGTCGGAGACGTCCATCGCCTGCACCTGGAGCAACGCGGCTCCCATGATCAGGCCATGGTTGAAGGAACGACCGAAGTCACCGCCCGCCAACGTCTTGCGAATGACGGCAAGCTGGAGGGCTCGCTCCCCATCGAGATCCTGGATGCCTGCAAGGAAATCGGGCCACGAGGGGACGCCGGTGCGAACCCGCGATGGGAGATCGATGGTGATGCCTCCGAAGTCGTCCACGAGCGCGGTGAAGCCGGCGAATCCCGTGACGATGTACCCCTCGAGCGGTAGGCCCGAAGCCGTTCGCATCGTGTCCAGCATGACCTCGGGGCCACGCCCGGCCATGACGTTGGTGAGCTTGGAGTTGCCATCGGGTCCTTCGACCCAGCTGTCGCGGGGGAACCCGACGATGGACCCCTCGTTTCCGGCCACAGCGACGACGTGAACGCTGTCGGCACGCAGGCGCTGCTGGTTCTCGCCGGGTCTGGCGTCCGACCCGAGCACGAGCAGGAAGCGGGGCGCTTCTCCGTACCAGGGGGCGGCACCCAGGCTGGAGAGCCTGGCCCCAACCACCTCCCAGGACCCACCGGGCAGCGTCGAGACCAGGACGAGGTCGTCGCCGGCTGTCACGATGCCCACCGAGGATCCGTCAGGCAGCTCCGCCGTCGTGGATTCGGCCGTGATAGCGACGTCACGCGACGGTGGTGCGATCGTCTCCAGGTGCCGGAGCAGCCCTTCAGGCCCCGATGGCGACTCGTTGCGGGGATCGATTGCCCATGAGTACAACGCTCCGATCACCGAACCAAGGTCGGGGGCGATCCCCACGACCGTCGCCGTGGCGATCGGTGTGGTTGTTGTTGTCGTCGTCGTGCTGGTAGTGGTCGTCGTAGTGGTCGGGGCGACGGTGGTCGTCGTGGTGTCGGGAGTGGCGGCGCCACTACACGATGCAATCGCCACGGCAATTCCGGTCACGAGCAGGGTGCGCTTGAGCACGGCACGAGCGTAGGCCCGGTGCGCCACGGGCATCGCCAGGCAGCGGTAACGTACTTCGGTCCCCGCCAATCAAGGAAGCCAATGAAGATCGTCATCGTGGGCGCCGGAGCCGTCGGCTCCTACCTCGCCGAACGCTTGTCAATCGAGGGTCAGGACGTCGTCGTTGTCGAATCCGAATCGGATCGCGCCGACGAACTACAGCGAGAGGTCGACTGTCTCGTGATCCGCGGCAATGGCGCCAGCCCCGCTGTGCTCGAGGAAGCGGGGATCAAGAACGCCGATCTGCTGATCGCCGTGACCTCTTCAGATGCAGTCAACGTCTTGGCCTGTCACGCCGGTGCCCGCCTCGGAGTGCCCCGCAAGGTGGCACGCGTCGAGGACCCGGCGCTGCGAGCTGAGACAGAGATTCTTGGTGTCGACTTCATCATCGATCCAGGTGAGGCACTGGCCCGCGAGGTGCTGCTCCTCGTCCGCCGTGGCGGGGTTTCGGAGAACATCCCGTTCGCCGACGGGCGGCTCACCCTCTTCGGTGCTCTCGTCGAAGACGGTGCCCCCATGGTTGGGCTGACGTTGCCCGAGTTGCGGGAGCAGGTCCCCGATTGGGATTGGATCGTCGTGGCCGTCATCAGACACGGCGAGACCTTCATCGCCCGCGGCGATGTGAGGATCGAGCCGGGCGACCACGTCCTGGTGATGGCGGATGCCGATCGCACCAAGGTCCCCTTCAAGTTCATGGGGGTCACCGACAAGGCCACCCGCAAGGTGATGATCCTGGGCTCGACACGTTTGGCGCAGCTGTCTGCCTCCGAGATCTCCGGGCACGGTATCCAGACCGTTCTCATCGACGCCGACGCCGAGCGCTGTCGTGAGGTCGCAGCGAAGTTCCCCGATGTCGTGGTCGTTCAGGGCGACCCCACGGACCCCAAGGTCATGGCATCAGAAGGCATTGACACGACGGACGCAGTCATTGCGCTCACCGGTTGGGACGAGGTCAACCTCATGGGGTGTCTCATCGCCACCGCGCTCGATGTCGAGACGACGATTGCCCGGTTCAAGCGATTCGATCTTGTGAGCCTGATGCCTGGCGTCGGAATCGACGCCGGTGTCTCCAGTCGGCTCGCTGCAGCCAATGCGATCTTGAGGCTCGTTCGGCGAGGCCGCATTCATTCGGTCGCCACATTCCAGGACTCCGATGCCGAGGCGATCGAGCTACAGGTCGGGCCTGCATCCAAGGCAGCGGGTCAGAGCCTCGCAAGCCTTCATCTACCCAAGACCGCGATCGTGGGTGGGGTATTGCGTGGAAGTGATGTCACTGTGCCGCACGGCGACACAGTGCTCATGGCGGGTGACCGGGTGATCATCGTCGCGTTGCCGGCGGCGATCACCGAGGTCGAAGAGCTCTTCGAGTAGCCCATGTCGCTGCGCAGGCTCCTCCACATTGCCGGCGCCGTGATCGGTGCGACGGGCGTGGCCATGTTCTCGGCGGCCATCGTCGGCCTCATGTATCAGGAGTGGGGCGACTCTCTACAGATCGTGCTCGCCGCGGCCATAGCCATCGGCATCGGTGGGGCGATGTGGAAGGTATTCGATCGACCCGGTGAGCTGACCACTCGAGAGGGTTTCGCTGCCGTCGGCATCGCCTGGCTGGCGATGACGTTTGCCGGGACTCTTCCGTTCGTCCTCACAGGTGAGATCTCCAACTTCACCGATGCGTTCTTCGAGACCGCTGCAGGGTTCTCGACGACCGGGTCGTCGATCCTTCCCGACCCGGGTGCGCTGTCACACGCCATCTTGTTCTGGCGGTCGTTGACCCAGTGGATTGGCGGCATGGGAATCATCGTCCTGTCCATCGCAATCCTGCCGCTGCTCGGTGTCGGCGGTGTCCAGTTGGCGAGGGCCGAGTCGCCCGGAGTGAACCCGGATCGGCTCACTCCCCGGTTTGCCGAGACGGCACGGCGTCTGTGGCTCATCTACATCGGGTTCACCGGTCTCGAAGCGCTGTTCCTCTGGGCCGGCGAGATGACCTTGTTCGAGGCGGTCAACCACTCGTTCACGACGATGTCGACTGGAGGTTTCGGGACGACGTCGGGTTCGATCGGCGACTTCGGCGCATACACGCAGTGGGTCGTGATCGTCTTCATGGTGATTGCCGGAACTTCGTTCGCACTCCACTACAAGGGTCTGCGGTCGCCGCTCGAGTACGTCCGCCATCCCGGATTTCGGCTGTACGCGCTGGTCCTGGGAGTGGCCGCCGTCGTCATCGCGGTCGGGACCTGGGGCACTGCCATTGCCGACACGATTCGTGACGCCATCTTCGTGTCCGTCACCCTGGTCACGACAACGGGATTCGGCACCGCCGACTTCGGTCAATGGTCGGTGTTCCTCCAGATCATGGCTGTCGGTCTGATGTTCATCGGCGGCATGGCCGGATCGACGTCGGGGTCGGTGAAGATCTACCGCCACTCGATCCTCTATCAAGCGTCGCGCAACGACCTGCGTCGCCTCATCCATCCCCGTGGCGTGTTCATGCCGCGGTGGGGCAAGGACCCTGTTTCCGAAGCCGTGGTGGAGTCGGTGCAATCGTTCTTCTTGCTGTACATGTTCGCCTTCATGACCGGCACGGCCCTCTTCGGGATCATCATCTCGGCCAGCGGGTCGCCGTTCGATATTCCGTCGACAGTGTCGGCAGTGGCATCGGCCCTCGGCAACATTGGACCGGGTCTCGGAGCCGTGGGCCCAGCTTCGAACTTCGCAGCCGTGCCCGACCTCGGGAAGTGGCTGCTGGCCCTGTTGATGATCGTCGGCCGTCTCGAGATCTTCCCCATCGTCTTGCTGTTCACGCGCGAACTGTGGCGTCGCTAGGCCTCGACCTAGACTCCGGCCGCCCGCAAGAACCCCCTGAGGAGCAGAACTCGTGAGTCCCACCTTCTGGTTGTACGCAGCCCTTGTAGCCGGTGTCCTAGCTCTCCTGCTGGCCGCCTATTACGCCCGCGAGGTGAACGCAGCCGATCCCGGAAATGATCGGATGCAGGAACTGATGGCCGAGATCCGGCACGGCGCCATGGCGTTCCTTCGCCGTGAGTACACGGCGGTTGCGGGATTCGTGGTGGCTCTAGCAATTCTGATCGGCGTCCTGCTCGACTGGGGCTGGCCGTGGGGTTGGCTCGCCTACGTCTTCGGTGCGGTCCTGTCAGCGCTGGCCGGTTTCATCGGCATGCGCATCGCCACCGCCGCCAATGCCCGGACGGCCGAAGCGGCCCGGGTCGGCGGCGTCGAAAAGGCTTTGCCGTTGGCGTTCCGCGGCGGGGCTGTGATGGGCTTCACCGTCGCCGGGCTCGGGCTCCTTGGTCTGTCGCTCGGGTACCTGTTCTTCAAAGAGATCCTCAACGACACCGATGCGTTTGAGATCATCACTGCGATCGGGCTCGGCGGTTCGTCGATCGCACTCTTCTCTCGTGTCGGCGGTGGCATCTACACCAAAGCCGCCGACGTGGGTGCCGACCTGGTCGGCAAGGTCGAAGCCGGGATTCCCGAGGACGATCCTCGGAATCCGGCAGTCATCGCCGACAACGTCGGGGACAACGTCGGGGACGTGGCCGGCATGGGTGCGGACCTCTTCGAGTCGTACGTCGGCTCGCTCATCGCTCCGATCGCCTTCGCCGCTTTCGCCTTCGCAGGTGAGGCGTTCCAGGACGAGGCGTTCTTCTATCCCCTGATGATCGCCACTCTCGGCATGGGCGCGTCGATCATCGGCTCGTTCTTCGTCAAACCGGGCAAGGGAAGCCTGGCCTCTGCCCTCCACAAGGGAACCTGGGTGGCGATGGGGCTCACCGTCATCGGCACAGTCGCCCTGACCCCGGTGATGTTTGGCGATGTCAGCGGAGTCGAGAACAACGCCTGGGGTCTGGTGCTCTCAGTCGTCGCCGGCCTCCTCGTCGGTTACCTGATCGGCCAGATCTCGGAGTGGTTCACGTCCGACCATCACCGGATCGTCAAAGAGATCGCCCGTCAGGCGCAGACCGGCCCGGCCACGGTGACGCTGGCAGGCATTTCTGAGGGGATGCGGTCAGCGGCCTTCTCGGTGATCCTCGTTGCCATGGGGATGCTCGCCGCGTTCGCCGGCGGGACCATGGCGTTCGACCTTCCAGATGCAGTCGCCGGCATCTACGGGATCGCCATCGCCGCCATTGGTGTGCTGGCAACGCTCGGGATCACGGTGTCCGTTGACGCCTATGGGCCGATCGCTGACAACGCCGGTGGCATCGCGGAGATGGCCCACCTCCCACCCGAGGTGCGGGAGGCGACCGATGCCCTCGACTCTCTGGGCAACACCACGGCTGCAGTCGCCAAGGGTTTCGCCATCGGCTCCGCCGCGGTCACGGCGCTGGCGCTCTTCTTCACCTTCCGTCAGGCCATTAACGACGCGGCCATCGAGAAGGGCCTGGAACCGATCCTCACCACGATCGACATCCTGGAGATCCCGGTGATGGTCGGCCTGTTCCTCGGTGGCATGTTCCCGTTCCTTTTCGCTGCGCTCACCATTCAGGCCGTAGGCCGGGCGGCGAACCAGATGATCGAGGAGGTGCGGCGCCAGTTCCGGGAGATTCCGGGCCTGCTCGAAGGCAAAGAGGGCGTCAAGCCCGACTCTGCCAGGACGGTCGATATCTCGACCCGGGCCGCCCTGCGCGAGATGGTCATCCCTGGTGCCCTTGCCGTCGCCCTACCGCTGGTCGTTGGGTTCATCTCTCCGCGAGCCCTCGGTGGCCTGCTGGCGGGTGCTCTCGTCACCGGCTTCCTGCTCGCGATCTTCATGGCCAACGCCGGGGGAGCATGGGACAACGCGAAGAAGTTCATCGAGGGAGGCGCCTACGGCGGCAAGGGCTCCGACGCCCACAAGGCTGCTGTCGTTGGAGACACGGTGGGCGACCCGTTCAAGGACACCTCGGGCCCGGCAATGAACATCGTCATCAAGGTGATGACAATCGTGAGCCTCATCTTCGCCAGCGCGTTTGTGTAAGCGAGATGTCGGCTGTCAGTTGTCGGTCTTCAGATGAAGCCTGACCCCGTGAAGCCGGCTCCACTCACCGACGACGTCCTCGTCGAGGCACTCGCCTTCGTGAAGGCGGCCAATCCGTTCGTCGAGTACACGTGGGGGTGGGAGACCGGGCGGTTCATCGACTTCCGGTGGGCAGGCAACAACGTGCTGCGCCGTGCCGACGATGCTCTCTTTTTCGAGAAGCACTGCACCTTGTTGAGGCGGGGTGACAACCTCGTTGGTCTGATAGTCGCCGAGTACGGGCGCGACGATCACTGCATCCTGACCCAGTCTGAGGACCCCGCGACCGTCGACTGGGCGGTGCAATGGCTCCTTGACCGCCGCGATGGGCAGCGTCTCACTCTCTATCCCTCCGACGAGGCCACATGGGTCCACGAGGTGCTCGAAGGACATGGCTTTGCCAGGGGTGACGTGGCGGAGATGGGCTGGGGCTTTGACCTCGGCGATGTCCCGGACCCGTTCGAGCCAGAGGGGTTCGTTGTCGAGCCGATCCGAGGCCCCGAGGATTTCGCTGGCATCGACAGGTGCCTCTCCATGGCCTTCGGGCGCGAGCTTGGGCGAGAAGCGGTCCTGGAGTCGCTGGCCGGCAACCCGGTGTTCCTACCTGAGCTGTCGGTGGTGGCCCGGGCTGCCAACGGAGACGTCGCCGCCTACTGCCGCGGCACGGTCGATGCCAACACCGGCGTCGGCAGCATCGATCCGGTGGCCACCCGGCCCGACTACCAGCGTCGCGGTCTCGGCAAGGCCGTCGTGCTGCGCTGCTTCGACGAGCAACGCCGACACGGCGGCACCATGTCCTTCATCGGCTCGGGACCCAGGGGATCGGACGGAAGCCAGCTCTACGAGAAGCTGAACCCGGCATCGATCACCTCGTACTCGGAGTGGGCGCCGAGAGAGCTACCAGCTACCAGTCGCCAGTCGCCAGCAGGAATCTGAGGACTGGTGCCTGAGTTGTCAGTTTTCAGTCGTCGGTTTCCAGCAGGAATCTGAGAGCTGGTTGCTGACAACTGACCGGATGCTCAGTTTCTGGATCGGCAGCCGATCCAGAAATCTGACACGTGAAGCCGGCTCCGCCGGCTTCATGCCATATCAGGATCGTTCTTCCTGGCTTCTTCTTCCGCTTCCCGTCTGCGCCAGTAGTCCTCTGATGCGCGGCGGCGGGTGCGAGAGATCAACATGTAGAGGCCCACGATCACGGCGAGGAGGATGACCCAGACCACCCACGCCGCCGTTCCTTCCTCGGGGTCGGGAAGGTCCTGGAGAGCCCACATCGCGTTGTGGATGGCGATCGCCTGCACCGGATCTAGCCTACGCGCCTCGTGACACGCATCACCCTCATCCGTCATGGTGAAACGACGGCCAACGTCGCCCAGCTGCTCCAGGGTCGCAACGACGCGCCTCTGACCGCTCAGGGCGAGGCGCAGCTCGCCAAGGCCGCCGGCCGCATTGCAGACGATGCCCTGTATGACCTCGTCGTGTCATCTCCGCAAGGTCGGGCCCTCGCGTCATCTGCCGCTCTCGGCTTCGGGGATCCCGAGACGGATGCAGACCTCGTCGAAGGTGACCCGGGGACGTGGGAGGGGTTGACACGCTCCGAGATCCTTGCCGGCTTTCCTGACGATGTGGCTCGCCTCGCCGCAGGTGAGGACATCGCCATTGGAGGTGGAGAGCGCCGCAGCGACCTACGTCGCCGTGCGATCGGTGCGCTCGAGCGGATCGCGGCCAGAGTCGGGCCCGAGGGTCGAGCTCTTGTCGTCACGCACGGTGGCGTGATCGGAGCTGCGGCGGCGGGAGTCCTTCAGGTCGATGGGGGACGCTGGCCTCTGGCCCGGGTCCTCAACACCTCGTTCACAACCGTCGAGATGGGCCCCGACCCTCGTCTGCTCGCATTCAACGACGACTCGCACCTTCACGAGGACGACCGCGACGGCTACCGAGCCGACCGCGCGACCCACATCGTGCTCATGCGTCACGGTCAGACCGAGGCGAACGCGGCCGGCGTGTGGCAGGGCCGTCTGCCAGGTGTTCTGGATGCGGTCGGTCTCGCCCAGGCCCAGGACCTGACCGGGTTCGTGCCGCAGCTCGACGCTCTCTACGCCTCACCGCTGCAACGTGCCATCGACACAGCCGGGCCTCTCGCCGTCGAGCGCGGTCTCGAGATCGAGATCCACGAGGACCTTGCCGAGATGGCCATGGGTCAGTGGGAAGGCTTGACGACGGCCGAGATCCAGGACCGTGACCCGGCGATCTGGACGGCGCTGTACGAGAAGGGCGAGGACGTCGCCCGTGGCAGCGACGGCGAGACGTTTGGCGGGGTCGCCGCCCGAATGCGACGAGCCATCGACGAGATCGCCGCCGCCAACCAGGGCAGGACGATCGGCATCGTTTCTCATGGTGCGGCATTGCGAGCGTTCCTCGGCACGGTGCTCGGGTTTGGCTTCCCCGGCCGAAACGTGATCCCGTCGATGGAGAACACGGCCGTCAGTCGCCTGGTCATTTCCAAGCGGGGTTCGGCACTCGCCACGTTCAACGTGCGTCCGTGAGACTCCTCGTCGTCACCAACGACTATCCGCCCAAGCCAGGCGGCATCCAGCAGTACCTCGGTTCGTTTCTCGCCGCTTACCCGCACGAGTACCTGGTGGTTGCCCCGGCCGATTCCCCGGCCCCGGATGAGGGTCGGGTGCGTCGCCACCGTCGCAGCTTCATGTGGCCCACACCACGAGTCGCCCGCTTTGTCGACGAGGCGATCGACGAGTTCCGTCCTGATCTCGTGCTGTTTGGTGCCCCCTACCCGCTCACCCGGTTGGCGAGGCGTATCGGCCGACGAGGTATCCCGACCGCTGTTGTGTGTCACGGAGCCGAAATCACAATGCCTGCCGCGTTCCCGCCGACCCGCTGGCTTCTTCGTCGCTGGCTCCGGTCGGTCGACGTGCGCTTCGCAGTCAGCCAGTTCACGCTGCGACGGGTGCAGAGGCTCACGGGCCGTGACGCCGTGTATCTCGGCGCTGGGGTCGATGTCCAGACCTTCACTCCGGAGGACCGAGAGTGGCCAGCGGTTCCGGTGGTGGGTTGCGTCAGCCGGTTCGTGCCACGCAAGGGCCACGCCAAGGTGATCGAGGCTGCTTCCCGCCTGGTCGAGCAAGGCCGAGACGTATCAGTGCTCATCGTGGGCAAAGGCAGGTTGGAGCGGAAACTACGCCGTCTGGCGGATCGGCTTGCGGTGGACGTCCGGTTCGAGGTGGGCGTCGCCTGGGAGCGTCTACCCGGGCTGTTCCAGGAGATAGACATCTTCGCCATGCCATGCCGTTCACGCTGGTTCGGCCTGGAGGTCGAGGGCCTGGGCCTCGTCTTCCTGGAGGGTGCCGCGACCGGGTTGCCGGTCCTCGCAGGTGACTCGGGAGGCTCCCCAGAGACCGTCATACCGGCGGAGACCGGCTACGTTGCCGCCGACGTTCCCGCTCTCGTCGAAGGTATCGGGTTGCTTCTGGACGATCCAGACAGCGCTCGCGCCATGGG
>JABDMN010000012.1 GCA_013001485.1 Acidimicrobiia bacterium | reverse complement strand
CCCTGGGCTTGGGGGGTGGAGGCACGATCAAAGACGAGGGCACCTACGGCACCATCGGAGACAAGCTCACGCTCACGTCCGGTCCGGACTACGACGCGTGCGCAGGTGAGGTCGGGACGTTCACCGTCACGGCGACGGACGAGGACAGCATCGGCATCGAGCTGTCGTCTGATGGCTGCGACTCCCGCGCGATCAGCCTCGATGGAAAGATCCTGCGGCGCCAGGAGTCGTTGAGCGTTGCACCGCAAACCACCACCACTACGACAACGATCCCCCTCTCCGAACTGCCTGAACTCGAGGCGTCGGCGGGGGTGACGAGCGGCGTCGGTGCTCTGGTTCGCGCAGGCACCTATCAGTCCACGAGTCTCGCCGTTCCGCTTCGCGTGTCGTTTGAGCAGGATGTGTCCGTCGTGACGGGTGGCGGCTTCACTGCCATCGGCTTGCCAGGTTTCGACTTCGACACCGCGCCTAGTTTGACCTTCGCCGAGTTCTCCGGTCTTCCCGAACCCGACCAAGTCGCGAAGCACGACCATCCGGCGTCCCCAACCCTGGTGCCGATTGCGAGAGCCTCCGACTGGGTGCGGTTCCTCAACGACAACGAGGGACTGGTTCTGGTCGACAATGGGATCGACGAAGTGCCTGGCGGTATCGCTCCATGGTGGACGTTCACCGCAGACCCTTCAGCGGGCGACGGCTACGAGTGCCCGTACGGTGGCAACTGCTTCAACGTTGCGTTTGTTGACGACGTGGGATTCTTCATCGTTGGGGAGGAATGGGTGGTCACCTTGTGGCAGCTCGACCACGCCGACGGAACCCTATTTGCCTGGTTCCAGGGCCAGGACGCCGATGACGTTGCCTTCGGTCGTGGTTTGGTGGAGAGCACCGTGGTGGGGGACTGAACCGACACGGTCGTTTGGCCTATTCGGCAACCTGACCCAGTCAGTGATTAGGCGCGTGAGTCGCCGTCCTTGGAAGGGCAACCAATCGCGGGTCGGTTCGAGACCCGTTGAGGCTCGAACCAGGATGAGTCACGTCCACCAGACACACGCCCCTCTCCCCCCAACCCCCCCCTCCCGTTCCGGGCGAGGGGGGCGAAGAACGGGACTCCAGTTTTGGGGGTGTGATGCCGACATTGGAGGGAGAGACACTGGAGCAGCATGATCTTTGAATCACCTCGCATTGTGCTTGTCATCGAAGACCAGCCGAACATCATCAACGTGATCAAGAAGTCCCTCATGGGCATGCTCACCGAAGTCATCACTGCCCCGACCGGGGAAATCGGGGTCGAGAAGGCCCGAACGGTCGACCCGGACCTCATCCTCCTCGACCTGGCACTGCCAGGCATGAGTGGGTGGGAGGTCCTCGAGACACTGAAGGCAGAGGGGCGGGACGTCCCGGTCGTCATCGTGACTGCTCACGGCGATTCGGCGACGGCGCTCAGAGCCAGCGAAGCCGGAGCTCAGGAGTTCCTCACCAAGCCGTTCCTTCCCGCCGAGTTGCGCCGGGTCGTTTCCGACCACGTCTTCCCGGATGCTTCACGCACCACCTGAGCGGGCCTGACTAGTCACATTGGGGGCACCGGATATGGCCAGGACTAGGCCTCAACGGAACCGGTCCAGCGGCCGATGTTCTAGGTACACCACACAGAGGCCTGGCACGTGAGAGGAATCGTCAGAAAACGCCTTCGCAGCGAGGAGACGTCGCAACGTCGAGCTGCTTGGGATCGCACATTGGCGCTGACCCTCTTCATTGGCGTCTCCTTCCTCGTCATCCTTGGTCTCGTGTTCTCCGTGGCCCAGGGAAGCCGCCGCATCACCAACAACGCCTCCAACCTCCATACGGCCGATGAGACCCTGCGTGCGGCAACGGTGGCCCGAGCCCAGCTGGCCCTTGCGGTCCACGTCATGGGCGTCGATCGCGAGCTCGGTACGAACTCGGCGGAATCCATCGACCTGTCGATCAGTGAGTCAACCGAGGCCCTCGATGCCTTTGCCGCAGGGATTCAGCAACTCGAGTCGGTAGACAACTTCGGCACCTTCACGACCATGGCGGCTTCGTTCGAGAACACCGGCCGCACTCTGGTGCTGCTTCTCGAGGCCGACGAGGTGGAAGCCGCTCGCCAGCTCGCCGAGTCGACCTTCGTCACTGCGTTCGACCAGACCAGCGCCTCGCTGGTCATCGCCCGGGACGAACTCGCCGACGAGATCGAGTCGTCCGACCTGCTCCTGGGGCGCATCGGCAACATCGCCCGATTCCTCGTTGCGTTCCTCATCCCTGCTGCCATCGTCTTCATCTACCGGGCGCTGCTCGCCAGACAGCAACGCCAGGCCGAGCTGGAGAGCCGGCTCGAAGCTGAGCGGGTTCTCAACGCCGCCAGGGAAGCCTTCATCGCCAATGCCTCCCACGAGCTGCGCACCCCTTTGACGTCGATCGTCGGAATGTCGCTGCTCCTGGCCGAGACCGACGCCATCCAGGCCGACTCGATGGCCACCGAGCTCCTCGACGTCATCGTTGGTGAGTCTGACGACCTCTCTCGCATGGTCGAGGACCTCCTGACCACTGCCCGCCTCGACGCAGGGGCGCTCCACTTCGCCTTCCAGAACATCGACGTTGTCGGCGAAATGGACGGCATTGTCGAACCGATCGTGCGCTCCGGTCTCGACATCACCACAGACGTCGAGCC
>JABDMN010000001.1 GCA_013001485.1 Acidimicrobiia bacterium | reverse complement strand
CGCTTCCGTGCCTTCGGCGGCCCGCAGCGATCAAACTCTTCGCCCCGACATCTTCCTCATCGTCCCGATGCTCGTGCTGATGGCGCTCGGGGTCGTGATGGTCTATTCGGCTTCGGCGCCTCGGCTTGAAGCGCAGGGCCTCGACCCGGCCTTCGAGCTGAAGCGCCAGGTCGCATTTGTCGTGCTCGGAGTGATCGTGTTCCTGGCGGCCTCCATGATCGGGCCCCGCCTGCTGCACGAGCTGGCGCCGATCGCCTACGTCGGCACCCTGCTTCTCCTTGTCGCTGTCGAATTCGTCGGTGCCATCAGGAATCAGTCGCAGCGCTGGCTCGACCTCGGTGTGTTCCAGTTGCAGCCTTCGGAGCTCGCGAAGATCGCCGTGATCCTGGGGCTGGCGGCGCTCCTTGCCCAGGCGGCCGAACGGATCACATGGTTGTTCGTCATTCGCGCCGTCGTCCTCGTCGGGATCCCGGCGATCATGGTGTTCCTGCAGCCGGACCTGGGCACGATGCTCGTGTTCGGATTTCTCGGCCTCGTGATGCTCTACGCAGCCGGCGCCTCGTGGCGACAGATCGCCTCCCTGACCCTGATCACTGTGTTCGCCACCGCCGCGCTATTCCAGTTCGAAGTCATCCAGAACTATCAGATCGAGCGCATCACCGCCTTTCTCGACCCCGAGGCCGATGCGGCTGCGGCCGGCTACAACGTGCTGCAATCGCGCATCGCCATCGGAGCCGGGGGCATGTTCGGGACTGGTCTCTTCGAAGGCACCCAGACCAACCTGACCTTTGTCCCCGAGCAGTCGACGGACTTCATATTCACGGCCGTTGGTGAGCAGCTCGGGTTCGTTGGGGGAGCGCTGGTGCTGGTGCTGTTCGCGGTGGTGGTCTGGCGGCTCTTGATGACGGCTGCGTTGGCGCAGGACGACTTCCAGCGGCTGGTCGCCGTAGGCGTTGCGGCTGTGATCGTCTTCCATGTTTTCGTCAACGTCGGGATGACACTCCAGATCATGCCGGTCACCGGCTTACCGCTGCCGTTCGTTTCGCACGGTGGCACGGCGATGATCGCCATGGCGGCCGGGCTCGGCATCGTCCACGGCATCTATATGAGGCGCTCTCCGATGCCAGGCCAGGCCCGTCGTCGCCCGGACTAACCTGCCGCCGATGCATCAACGGGCGGATCAGGGCTGGATCGAGGTCATTTGCGGCCCGATGTTCTCAGGCAAGAGCGAAGAGCTCATCCGTCGCCTCGTTCGGTTCCAGATCGCCAGGGTCCCGACCCAGGCCTTCAAGCCCGCTCTCGACACGCGGTACGCGGTCGGCGAGGTCATTTCTCACAGCAAGCTGACCCTTACGGCAGAGCCGGTTACCAGCTCCGATGAATTGCTGCGTGCCGTCGAGGACCGCACGGTTGTGGTTGGCATCGACGAGGCACAGTTCTTCGATGACGGCCTCATCGAGGTGGTCACGCTGTTGGCCAACGCAGGCAAGCGAGTGATCGTTGCGGGTCTCGACCTCGACTACCTGGGTCGGCCGTTCGAGCCCATTCCGACTCTCATGACTCGTTCGGAGTATGTGACGAAGACCCTGGCGGTGTGTCATAGGTGCGGTGGGCCCGGTCTTCACACTCAGCGCGTCATCGAGTCCGACGAGCTGGTGGTGTTGGGGGCGACCGATGCCTACGAGGCGCGCTGCCGTCGGTGTTACGACCCCGGAGAAGCCGTTCAGCCCTCGCTCGGTCTCGAGGAGACAGCCGTCACCGCTTGAGAAGGCTTCAGTGGAGCCACGACGGTGCCGATCACTTTCGCAATGGAACCGGTCCTTCTGCGTGCCGCTGAGGGTTTGCTAACCTCGGCGCAACGGGACCACGACCCGCAGCCGGCGTCACACGGTCGACCTCGACCCTCATTCGCCCGGGATTCTGGAATCCGGTCATCGCACCGACCTCCACCCGCTTCGCTCAGGCTGGTTCCGCGCAAGCTCTCCGGGGTGATAACGATGAAACGACTGCTGCCGATCCTCACGGTTCTCGCGTCCGTCGTGTCGTTGCCCCCGTCGACGCCATCCCTGTCTTCGCGGAGGCGTCACTTCGAACAATCGCGCCGGCCTCATGCCGGCCAGAAAGAGGATTTACATGTCGATCTTCCGTCGGAAGCAGCCGCAGGTGGTGCGGCGCGGGCAGCGAGCCCCCGCAGAGAACGCGGCTACGCAAAAGGAGACCCAGAAACAGGGGTCTCGACCTAAGTCCGGCCAGCAGCGCCGGTCCCGATCCAATCAGAAGGGTCGCTCGTCAGGTGGCGGCGGCCAGAACCAGAAGCAGCGCAGCAACCGCAACGGTGGGGCGCAGGCCAAGCGGCAACAGCAGCAGCGGTCACAGTCAGGTCGGAACCGCGGCGCTCGCAGGCGCCCGACGCACCTCGAGGTGGTCGCACCTCCCGACACCGCCCGGCGCCAGATGCTCGTGCGGACCCTGCCTCACCAGACTCAGATCGTCGTCCTCGAGGGGCCCGTGCTCGTGGAGCACTACGTCGCTCGCAAGGACAGCAAGTCGCTCGTCGGCAACATCTACCTGGGGAAGGTCCGCAACGTGCTCCCGGGCATGGAGGCGGCTTTCGTGGACTTCGGTGTTGGCAAGAACGGCGTTCTCTACGCCGGTGACATCAACTACGACGTCGAAGGCCTTTCCGGCAAGTCGAAGCGCATTGAAGCGGCCCTGAAGCCCGGTGATGCCGTCCTGGTGCAGGTCGTCAAGGACGCCATGGGCCACAAGGGAGCCCGACTCACGAACAACGTGAGCCTGGCCGGGCGCTACCTGGTGCTCACCGCCGACTCCGACGTGCGAGGCATTTCCCGGCGTCTCGAGGATGAGGAGCGTCGACGCCTCCGCACGATCGTCAACGACGTGCGACCGAAGGACAAAGGAGTCATCGTTCGCACGGCAGCCGAAGGCGCTTCCGAAGAAGACATTGCGGCCGACATCAAACGTCTCGCCGAGGTGTGGAAGGGCATCGAGGAGCGGCAAGCCGACGCCAGTGCTCCCGACGTGCTCTACGAAGAGCCGCCGTTGGTGATTCGCGTTATCCGCGAGCACTTCACCCAGGACTTCCGTCGCCTCCTCATCGACGACAAGGACACGCACCGCGAGGTCACCGCTTACCTGGAGGGCACCGAGCCCGACCTCGCCGACAGGGTCCAGGTGTACAAGGACGACATGCCGGTCTTCGAGCGTTTCCACGTCGAGGATCAGCTGCGCAAGGCGCTGGACCGCAAGGTGTGGCTGCCGTCGGGTGGCCACATCGTGATCGACCGCACCGAGGCGCTCACCGTCGTCGACGTGAACACGGGCAAGTTCGTGGGGCACAGCAACCTCGAAGAGACTGTCTTTCAGAACAACCTGGAAGCGGCCGAGGAAATCGCACGTCAGCTCCGGCTGAGGGACATCGGCGGCATCATCGTGATCGACTTCATCGACATGGAGATCGAGGGCAACCAGGCCAAGGTGCTGCTTCGTTTCCGCGAGCATCTCGCCAAGGACAAGACCCGTACTCAGGTCTTCGAGGTTTCGAGCCTCGGCTTGGTCGAGATGACTCGTAAGAACGTGTCCGCCGGACTGCTGGAGACGTTCTCGCAGATTTGCGAAACCTGCAACGGCAGGGGAGTGCTCCTCTACGAGGAAGCCGCCACCGAGGGCAAGCCGATCCCGGCCCCAGCAAGCTGATTTCGCCTTTTTCCCATGGGCAAACAGCGGCTACACTCACTCGTCCTTCTTTGGAGGAATCCCACAGATGTATGCGATCATCCGCGCGGGCGGTAAACAAGCGAAGGTCCACGAGGGCGATGTGCTCGATGTCGAGCGTATTCGCGGCGAGGGCGAGGTGTCGTTCACGCCTCTGCTCGTCGTCGGCGAAGACGGCACAGTGGTGTCCGAGAAGGACGCCCTCGAGAAGCTGGCCGTGAAGGCGGAGATCCTTGGCGCCACAGCGGGCCCGAAGGTTGACGTCTTCAAGTACAAGAACAAGACGGGATATCGGCGCCGCCAGGGCCACCGTCAGAAGTACACCCGGATTCAAGTCACCAAGATCCAGGCGCCGAAGAAGAAGAGAGCGTCGCGGGCCAAGGCCGCGGCTGCCGAGGAAGAGTGAGACATGTCGAAGACCAAAGCCAGCGGTTCGTCTAAGAACGGCCGCGAATCACACGCAAAACGGCTCGGCCCTAAGGCCTTTGACGGCCAGTTCGTGACGGCCGGTTCGGTCCTCGTGCGTCAGCGCGGCACCCGTATCCACCCCGGCGACAATGTCGGTCGTGGTGGTGACGACACGCTGTTCGCCAAGATCGATGGCTACGTCGCCTACGGCGAACGTCGCGGGCGTCGCCACGTTTCGGTCGCCTTCGAGGCCTGAGCGGCCCCCCGGCCGTGTTTGTCGACCGGGTCCGGTTAACGGCCCGCGGCGGCGCGGGCGGAGCCGGCGTCGCCTCGTTTCGCAAACAACGCGGTAAGCCGCGCGGCAGGCCTGAAGGCGGCAGCGGGGGAGGCGGCGGCGACGTCATTCTGGAAGCTTCCGATTCGCTCTCGACGCTTCTCCACGTCGCCCGTCACCCGGTCCAGGCCGCTGGTGACGGCACCCACGGTGAGGGAGACCTCCGTCATGGAGCCCGTGGCGCCGACCTGATGATTCCCGTGCCTCTCGGTACCGTCATCACCGATGCCGCCGGAACCATGCTGGCCGACCTCGTCGAGTCCGGACAGCGCATCACGCTCGCCAGCGGAGGCCGCGGCGGTCGGGGCAACGCTGCATTCGTGAATGAGCGTCGGCGCGCACCGTCGTTCGCAGAGCAGGGCGAATTCGGCACCGAAGCCGAGGTATGGCTCGAATTGAAACTCGTCGCCGATGCCGCTCTTATCGGGTTCCCCAACGCCGGCAAGAGCACCCTGATCTCGGCGGTCTCGGCAGCTCGCCCCAAGGTCGCCGACTACCCCTTCACGACCCTCGAGCCCCACCTCGGGATGGTCGAAGTCAACGATCGAGTGTTTGTTCTCGCCGACATCCCCGGCCTCATTGAAGGCGCCGCTGAGGGCAAGGGGCTCGGTCATGAGTTCCTTCGGCATGCCGAGCGCGCCCGCGTTCTTGTTGTCCTGCTCGATCCGAGCCCGCTCCAGGAGATGTCGCCGCTCGAGCAGCACCGCGTCCTCATCGGCGAGCTCGAGCAGCACTCGCCGGAACTGGCGGATCGCCCCAGGCTCGTTGCGGTCAACAAGGCCGATCTCGCAGGGGCGTCGTCTCCGGCTCCGGACGGAGCGCTCTCGATTTCGGCGATCACCGGTGACGGGACGATCGATCTGATGCATGCGATCGCCGACGCTGTCGAAGGTCAACGTCGCGACGCCCCCGAGCGCCCCGGGTTCATCCTTCATCGCCCGATTCCGGCCGCCTTCTCCGTGGAGTCCGACGGCGACACGTGGGTGGTCAGCGGTCGTGCCGCTGAACGGGCCATCAACCTCGCAGACCTGACCGTGGCCGAAGCCGCCGACTTCGTTGCCTCGCGCCTGTCACGAATCGGTGTGGACGACGCGCTGCGAGAAGCCGGGGCTCAACCCGGTGATGATGTGAGAATCGGCGACCTCGTGTTCACCTTCGAACCATTCCATGAGGAGGAAGAGTGAGAGCTCCCGTCCCAGCTGGGGGCAGGGTCGTGGTCAAAGTCGGCTCGTCGTCGCTGGCGACCCCTGACGGTGGTCTCGATCCCGTCGGCGTCGCTCGTGCTGTGGAGCAGGTGAGCGCCTTGTGGGACTCGGGTCGCCCTGCAGTCCTCGTGTCATCCGGTGCAGTCGCTGCGGGTCTCCCCGACCTTGGCCTTGCCGAGCGCCCTTCCGACATCCCCGGCCTCCAGGCGGCGGCAGCAGTCGGCCAGGGGCGCCTCATGGAGCGGTATGCCGCTGCTTTTGGCGAGCGTGAGCGCGTGGTCGGCCAGGTGCTCCTCACCAAAGATGTGCTCGCCAACCGGCCCCAGTACCTGCACGCCAGAGAGGCTCTGGAGCGTCTTCTCGGCTACAGCGTGGTCCCGATCGTCAATGAGAACGACACCGTTGTTGTCGATGAGCTCCGTCTCGGGGACAACGACAGGCTTGCCGCCATTGTCTCGCACCTCGTCGGCGCGTCCCTCCTGGTGATCCTCACTGACACGGCCGGGCTCTATGCCTCGGATCCCCGGCTCGACGCCGATGCCGAGCTGCTGACCGCAGTCCGGCACACGGACGAGATTCTCGACGAGCTGATCACCGATGGAACCGGGCCGCTGGGCTCGGGCGGCGTCGCCACCAAGGTCGCCGCGGCGCGGATGGCGGCGTGGTCGGGGATACCGACGGTCATCGCCTCGGCCACCGATGCTGCGGCTGCCTTGGCGGCAGCCGACGGCGCCGAGGTCGGCACCTGGGTGGCACCGCACACGTCGAAGCTGTCGTCCCGGAAGCTGTGGATCGCCTTTGGTCTACCGGCGGCCGGCACGGTCGTTGTCGACGAGGGCGCCGTTGATGCTCTGGTGAATGGCGGGAGGTCGCTGCTGGCAGTTGGCGTCTCCGCGGTGCGGGGACGATTCGATGCCTGGGACGGCGTTGAGATCGAGGACCCGTCTGGCCGTCTCATCGCCAAGGGGATTGTCGGCATCGGTTCGTCAGAGCTGCACGATGCCGCCGGAAAGCACAGTTCCGAGACCGGTGGCGCCGTCGTTCATCGTGACGACCTTGTAGTCCTGATCTAGCCGACCGGCCTAGAGCTCGAGGGTCAGTAAGGCCGCCATCAGGTCGATGCCGTACCAGAGGTTGGCGATTCGGATGTTCTCGTTGGCGGCGTGCTGGTTGTTGTCGTGGTTGGCAAACGGTGTGATCGCCACCGGTGTGTCGAGGACGTCGATGAAGTGGTGGACCGGCACCGAGCCCCCCAATGTCGGCATCGCAACCACCGGCTCCCCCGCAGCCACCTCGGCGGCACCAAGCAAAGCCACGGCGAGCGGGGAGTCCACGCGAGTGCGGGCTCCCGCATAACTTGCGTCCCTCCGAACCCTGGCCACCTTCGAATGAGAGCGCCGGGTCTCGGCATCAGGTTCCTCACGGACGATTGTCCAGCCCTGCGCCTCGATGTGGGCTTCGACGCGATCGAGGATGCCTTCTGGATCGTTCCCCGGAGCAAGGCGAATGTCGATCGATGCGGTGGCCTCGGTCGGAATGACATTGGCCGCTTCCGCTCCAACCGCTCCGCCATCGAAGCCACGGATGTTGAGTGAGGGGATCAGCATCCGGAGGGCGTGGGCGGTCCCACGGTCCTCGGTGGCGCCAAGCCCCAGCTCGTGAGCCATGGCCTGATCGGTTTCTGGGAGGGCGGCGACTGCGGCCAGGTCGGCATCTGTGATCTCGGCGGTGTCATCCGAGAAGCCGTCGATGGTGACGTTGCCTGAGTCGTCCTTCATCGATGCCAGCAGCTGGGCGAGCGCCATGGTGGGGTTGAAGGCCCAGTTCCCGTAGTGGCCGCTGTGCAACGGGCGGATCGGGCCGTAGGCGGTGATCTCGATCTCCGAGATTCCGCGCCATCCGAACACGATCTGGGGCCGCCTCGTGGGATGAACCGGGCCGTCGCAGATGAGCCAGGCATCGGCCGCCAGCTCGTCCTGGAGTTCGATCAGGTAGTCGCGCAGGTGTGGTGACCCGATCTCCTCCTCGCCTTCGAAGAGGAACACCAGGTTTGCCGTAGGTGTCAGATCAGCGGCAGCCATCGCGTCGAGGGCCGTACATATTGCCTGCACAGGTGCCTTGTCGTCCGATGCCGACCTGGCGTAGATGCGCCACTCCGGGTCGATGGCTTCGTCTCCGGTGGGGCGGGATCGTTCCTCGCCCTCCCCCAGGACTCCGGTGACCAGCGTGGGTTCGAAGGGCTCGACGAGCCAACCGGGTTGGTCGACAGGCTGTCCGTCGTAGTGGACATAGAACCCGATCGTCGTTGTTGCTCCTGCTCGCTTGAGGTGCCCAACGATCACCGGCGCGGCATTTCCGAGCTGGACAGTCCGGACGTCGACGCCACGGCGCTCCAGCAATCCGACGACGTGGGCAGCTGTGCCGGCGACGTCTTCGAGGTCGCGGGACACGTTGGGCATGCCGAGAAGGTGGAAGAATTCGGTGAGGATCGAGGCGCCGTGGGCCTCGCGGTGCGCCTGCGCGGCCTTCACCGCTTGCTGTTGGTTGGTCACGATCGGGAGTGTACGTGGCGGTGACTAGTCACTCTTGCGGGGACTGGCATAGTCCTCTATCATGACTACTCTCCGTATTCAGAAAGACACGAATAGTGGCTACGACGTCAGCCGATCTCCGGGCTGCCCTCACCGGTTCGGACACCCCCGACACTCCGAAGACCCGCCGGGTGTGGTGGGCGGTGGCTGCCTGGGTTGTCTTTGCCCTGGTCGCCACGATGTGGGCGGCGCTGCGTCTCGAGGCTGACATCACAGCCGACGTCAATGAATCTCTGGCTGGTTCGGACATCGAGGCCACCGTGTCGGGTCGGGATGTCACCGTCGCCGGAAGCGAGAACGCCGTTTCCGGCATCCCCGGTGTTCGCACGGTCACGGTTGACGCACCACCCGTCACCACGCCTCCAGTCACGAACCTCCCGGCTCCGACCATCACGACGACCGTGCCCCTCAACCCGGCGGTACCTCATGTGGTCGCCGGCCTCCGGGACGGTGTCCTGACCCTGGAGGGAACGCTCTCTTCGGAGACGCTCGCTGCTCTCACCCCTATCGCTGAGCTGATCTATGCACCGAACCTCGTTGTCGAACTCGATGTGGTCGACGATGCCGAGCCCACCGCTTGGGAAGCAGCGGTTCCGGCCCTCATCGCCGTTCTGCCTATCACGGGCGATGTCCAGCTTCTGGTTCGGGACGGAGAGGCCATCGTCGCAGCGACCGCCATCGACGAACGCCGGCGGGCTCAGCTTGTCGGTGCCGTGACCGCCATCCTCGGTGAGGACTTCGCTCTCGAGACCGACATCCGGGTGACCGGTCTCCGGGCACCTACTTTTGGGGCCGTCGCGGCTCCTGACGGAACGATCGTGCTCAGCGGCGAGATGCCCGACGCCGAAGTAGTGAGGACCATCGCAGCCTTCGCCGCCGACGCGTACGGGGCCGACAACGTCACCAATGAGATGACGGTGTCGGCCGAGGTCGCCCGCACCTTCACGCCGTTCCGGATTCCGTTCATCTTCCACTCGTTCCGGGCGATCCCCGATTGGAACCTGGCGATCGAGGACGACGCCATCTCCGGCAACCTTCGTGGTGGGGCCACGTTTGGCGTCGCCAGTGCTCGGCTCAGCCCTGAGCTCGAGGTCCTGCTGGACATCGCTGCGGGGGTCCTGCTGCGAAACCCGACCGTCAGCGCCGTCATCGAAGGCCACACCGACTCGAGAGGCGCCGCCGCCGACAACCAGCGGCTTTCGGAAGACCGCGCTCTCGCCGCCGCTGCGTACCTAGAAGCCCTCGGCATCGCCCCGCAGCGAATGACGTCTGTCGGGTTTGGTGAGACGAGGCCGATTGCGGACAACTCCACCCCCGAGGGCCGAGCCGAGAACCGTCGGATCGAGTTCGTGCTCGCTCCGATCCAACAATGAGTCCACGAGGAGGACATCGACGATGAGAGGAATTTGGTACGTCATCGCCGAGGTGGCCGCCCTGCTGGCGGTCTCCGGTCTGATCGGGTTCGCCATCGGCTGGCTTGCGGGCCGGCTTCGACGGCCGACAGCAGCGGTCGACATGTCCCCCTTCACCGAGCGGATCGAGTTGCTCGAGGGGGAGCTGCGCCTGTCGGCGAGAGACATCACGGAGTCCGAGCAACGGGCAGCGGAGGCAGAGCGGCGTCTCAACCTGGCGGTGGACAGAATCCAGCGCGATCCGGTGCCTGCGGCCCAAGCCACGGTGACCTTCGACGACCGTGACCGCATCGAGCGTCTCGAACAAGCGCTCGAGGAGAAGACTGGTTCGATCGCCCAGCTCGAGGAGCGGCTGGCCGATCAGACAGAACGAATGGATCAGCTTCTCGAACGCATCCCAGCAGGTGCCGACGACGGCGCCGGGGGCTTCTGACACGCACTCGCCGTTTGGCGGGTGATGGTCGCACCGATACGGTTGTCGCATGAGCGGCAACACACCGCAGAATCAGCAGCTCGAGAGTCTCGAGCCGGGCATGAGGATCGTCTACGGCGGGAACCGTTTGGCGACGGTCGACTCCGAATTGGCGGCGGCTTTCACCGCCGGAGATCATCTCGTCGTCGTGCAGGACACTGGTGCGCTGCTCCACATCCCGGCGGATGTGCACGCCACCGCCACAGAAGCCGTCGACGCAGCCTCCTCAGCCTTTGGCGCGATGGGATCCGTATCTGATGGACAGATCGAGACCTTCTTCGACGCCTTTGCCGCGCGGTTGGCCGACGACACTTCCTTTGGTCCGATCGCGGAAGCGAACGCAGCCGATGTCGAGAATGCTCGAAGTCGCGGTCGGTCGGTCACACGGCTGATCCTGTCCGAGGACATGCGCTCGGGCATGATCGACGGGTTGCGATCGTGGGCGAGGATGCCCTCAGGTCGCAGCGCCGTCGTCGATCGCGTCGATCACGAGGGTTGGGCGGTGGAAACCGTGCGCTCCGGCCTCGGCGTGGTGGCATTTGTGTTCGAGGGCCGTCCCAACGTCTTCGCGGACGCCACTGGAGTGATCCGTGGTGGCAACACTGTGGTCTTCCGCATCGGCTCGGACGCCCTTGGCACGGCTCGCGCCATCGTGGCGAACGCTCTCGACCCGGCTCTCGCTGAGAGCGGCCTGCCACCAGGAGCGGTGAGCCTGGTGAACAGCCCATCCCGTGCGGCAGGGTGGGCGATGTTCTCGGACACCCGGCTCGGTCTTGCCGTTGCCCGCGGCTCGGGTGGCGCCGTGTCGCAGCTCGGCGCGGTGGCGCGTCAGGCAGGCATTCCAGTCAGCCTCCACGGCACCGGAGGGGCATGGATCGTCGCGTCCGAGAGCGCAGATGCCGACAGGTTTGAGGCAACCGTGACCAACTCGTTGGATCGGAAAGTGTGTAACACCTTGAACACATGCTGCATCGTTGAGTCACGAGCCGCCGACCTCGTGCCACGTTTCCTCGCCGGGTTGCGGGCCGCCGCCGACCGGCGCGGAGTGGAACCGAAACTGCATATCGCCGACGGTGACGAGTCTCATGTTCCTGCCGAGTGGTTCGGCGAGGTCGGCATCGCTCGTGCCGACGGCACGGTCACCGAACCGATGTCAGAAGCGATCGGGCGCGATCGGCTGGGAGTCGAGTGGGAGTGGGAAGACAGCCCCGAGGTGACACTCGTCATCGTCCCCGACGTCGCCACAGCGGTCGTCGCGTTCAACGAGCAGAGCCCCAAGTTCGCGGCAAGTCTCATTTCCGAAGACGCCGACGAGCACGAACTGTTCTTCGCCACGATCGACTCGCCCTTCGTGGGCGATGGGTTCACTCGCTGGGTCGACGGCCATTACGCCCTCGGTAAACCCGAGCTTGGGCTCTCCAACTGGCAGTTTGGGCGGCTGTTTGGCCGCGGTGGGATCCTGTCGGGCGACTCGGCGTTCACCGTGCGCACCCGGGCACGCCAGAGCGATCCGGATCTCGGCCGCTGATGGGTGCGTTCGACAGCCCGGAGACCGCGGCATCGGCGCTCGGCGCGACGGGATATCTGACCGACGACGCAATTGCCCACGTGGTGTTTCTGGCCGACGCACTCGGGAAGCCGATCCTGGCCGAGGGTCCTGCCGGTGTCGGCAAGACGGCGCTTGCCCTGGCTGTGGCCGAGGCGTCGGGCCGTCGCCTCATCCGACTGCAGTGTTACGAGGGTCTCGACGAAGCGAAGGCCCTGTATGAGTGGAACTACCACAAGCAGCTCCTCCGCCTCCAGGCCGACGAGGGAAAGGTCTGGGATGACCTGGCCGACGACATCTTCTCAGAGCAATTCCTGCTCACCCGACCCCTTCTCGAAGCCATCACGGCCACCGAGCCAGTCGTACTGCTGATCGACGAGGTCGATCGGGTTGAGATCGAGACCGAGGCTCTGCTCCTCGAGGTACTCGACGCATTCCAGGTGAGCATCCCCGAGCTGGGCACCATCACTGCGCAGCAACTCCCGTTCGTGGTGCTGACCTCGAACAACACTCGAGATCTCTCCGAAGCACTCAAACGCCGGTGCCTGTTCCTCCACATCGGCTATCCCGACGTCGAGCGGGAAACCGCCATCCTCGACGGACGGGTACCCGAGTTGTCGGCACTGTTCGCCGACCGGATCGCCCGGTTTGTGGCAGAGATCCGTGACCTGCCTCTGCGTAAGGCACCGTCGGTGTCCGAGTCGATCGATTGGGCTCGCACGCTGGTGGCACTTGGCCGCGATGAGCTCGATGACGAAACGACCGCAGCGACCCTCAACGTCCTGCTCAAATACCAGAGCGACCTCGAGAAGGCGGCCGCCTCGCTGTCGGATCGGTCGTGACGTGCTCGGGGCTCTCACCGATTTCGTTGAAGAGCTCCGGACGGTTGGGATCCCGGTTTCGATGGTCGAGGCGGGAGACGCTGCCCAGAGCTTGATGGCGGTCGATGTCGCGGATCGCGAGTCGGTGCGTCATGCTCTGCGAGCGACACTCGTCAAGAACGAAGCGCATCTCGCCGGCTTCGACACCGCATTCGAGGTGTACTTCGGTCTCAGCGGGTCCATGGACGGGGAACTCGCCGACGTTGATCTCGAAACCGTGTTGGGTGGAACCGACGGCTCCCAGCCTGGAGGTGGATCAGGCGGAGACGGGGCCGACGCCCTCGCAGACGCCATCCTCGCCGCCATGCTCGGGGATGATCGCGAAGCGATGCGACATCTCGTGCAACAGGCAGTGGTCAGGCTGGCAGGAATGGAGCCGGGGAGGCCGGTTGGTGGGCGGTACTACTTCTACCGGGTGAGTCGTCGGCTGGACATCCAGGCTCTGCGGGACCGGCTCGCCGATGCGCTCACCGAGACCGAAACCAAAGGGGTTGACCAGGAGGTCGAAGCAAGGATCGAGGAGCTCACGACCGAGCTGCGCCGCGAGATCATCCGTCGGCTCGTGGCCGATCGCGGTCGCGCTGCCGTGGCCAAGACCTTGCGTGCCCCGCTGATCGAGGACATCGAGCTCATGCACGCCACCCGCGAGGAGCTCGCCGCGATCGAGAAAGCCGTGGCTCCGCTTGCTCGCAAACTTGCGTCCCGAATCTCGCATCGGCGCCGCCACCAGCGACGCGGCCGCCTCGATGTTCGAGCGACGGTGCGACGGTCGCTGGCTCATGGCGGCGCCCTCATCGACCCTCGTTTCAAGGCGCGGCGCATCACCAAGCCAGACATCGTCCTGCTCTGTGACATTTCGGGTTCGATGGCCACCTTTGCCCGGTTCACTATGCAGCTGGTCTACGCCATCTCGAACCAGCTTTCTCGAGTGCGCTCGTTTGCGTTCATCGATGGGCTGGACGAGGTGACCGGCTTCTTCGGTCCCGGGGTCGACTTCCACGATGCTTTGCTGCGGATGGGACGTGAGGCGGACGTGGTGCACCGAGACGGGCACTCCGACTACGGGAATGCGCTCAACGTGTTCCAGGACCATCACCGGTCGGTGATCACACCGAAGACGACGGTCATCGTCACCGGCGACGCCCGCAACAACTACCGCGACACGTCCGTCGAGGTGATCGCCGACATCGCCGACACGGCTCGCCACGTCTACTGGCTCAACCCCGAACCCCGCCGCTACTGGGACACCGGCGACTCGGTGATGTCCGCCTACGCCCCCCACTGCGACTCAGTAGAGCAAGTGCGCACATTGAAGGCCCTCGAGCGGTTCATTGAGCGAGTCGTCTAGGAGAGGTCGCCGGTCCCCGGCCCCCGGCCCCCGGCCGCCAGCCGCCAGCCGCCGTCCCCAGACCATCGACCATCGACTAGGCACTAGGGACTAGGGACTAGGGACTTCGCTCAAGCTCATCCTCCAATTCTCCGATACCACTACCTGTGGTCAAACCGGCCACGATCAGTCGGACAGGAGAGAAACGTGGCACCCAGGGTGCTGGTCATCGAGGACTCGGACGTGA
>JABDMN010000400.1 GCA_013001485.1 Acidimicrobiia bacterium | reverse complement strand
ACCTGGGGCCCCCTCTTCTCCCCCCTCGCCCGCAAGCGGGAGAGGGGGGTCGGGGGGAGAGGGTCATGTGTGATGGAGACCCTGATCCGCGCCCGTGGGCGCATTTGTGCTTCGTTGGTAGACCGCGGGCCTAGAGCTTCTCTACCTTGTCGCCGAGGCTGACCTTCCCTGACTCAATCACCCGGGCGTTCATGCCCCGAAGGCGCAGGCTCCGACCAGTCTCAGAGTTGACGAACTTGAGGGCGTCGTCTCCGAAGTGGGTCTTGAACTTGACGCAGCCGGTGTGGGGCTGGTCGCTGACCTCGATGGTTGCGGTGCCGACCTTGAGCTGTGTTCCCGGGGGCAGGTTGTCCTCGCTGAGGTCTAGGTCGGTGTAGATCTGGTCGCCGGCGAGGGCCCAGCGGTCTCTCGTCCCGGCAACAAGCGCTGCCGCTCGGCTGTTCATCAGGGTGATCTGGGCATTCGGGTTGGCCGAGCCGTCGGGAGACCGGCGGCTGCCACGGCTCCGCCAGTTGTCGCCGATGAGACCCTGGGTCTCATCGATTTCGGCGTTGTCGACGATCTTTCGCTTGCCCTGGGCAGGGCGCTGGACGATCAGGTGGACCTCTCCGGCGTGCGTTGGGGACTCGGAGACGTGGGCGAGGCCGGTTTCGAGGGAGTTGAGGGTCATGTGGTCCACGTCGGTGAGTATGGCGTTCCAGGCAGCCGAGCCGGCGGAACGGTCAGGCATTGAAGCGACGCAAACGCAGCGAGTTGGTGACCACCGACACCGATGAGAACGCCATCGCTCCGGCGGCGATCATCGGGTTGAGCAGACCGGCCGCGGGGAGGGGGATGGCGGCGGTGTTGTAGAAAAAGGCCCAGAAGAGATTCTGGCGGATCGTGCGGAAGGTGGCATCCGCCAGCTGCAAGCCGGTGGCTGCGGTTTGAGGGTCGCCTGACATGAGGACGATGTCCCCGGCCTCGATGGCGACGTCGGTGCCGGTTCCCACTGCCATTCCGACATCGGCTCTCGTGAGGGCGGGAGCGTCGTTGATGCCGTCGCCGACAAAAGCGACGGTCGCGCCTGTGGCCTGAAGCCGCGCAACCTCGGCGGACTTCTCACCCGGGAGGACCTCGGCCATCACGGTGTCGATGCCCACCTCTGCGGCGATGACCTCGGCCGTTCGGCGGTTGTCGCCGGTGAGCAGCGCAACGTCGATTCCCTGGTCGCGGAGTGAGGCCACGGTTGGGCCCGACGACGAGCGAACCGTGTCGGCGACGCCCAGCACGCCGCGCGCCTCGCCTTCCCATCCGCCAAGGAACCCCGTGCGGCCGGTTGCTTCGATCGCCTCGAGCGCTTCCAGTTGGTGATCGGCGATCGCCAACCCGCGGTCGGCGAGGAGCTTTGGCTTGCCGACGACGATCTCCATGCCCTGGACCGTGCCGACGACGCCTTGACCTCCAACAGCCTCCATGGCATCGGGTCTCCCGAGATCGACTCCGCGCTCCTCGGCCCCGAGGGCAACCGCCTTGCCGATTGGGTGCTCGCTGGCGGCCTCGAGTGTCCCGACGAGGTAGAGAAACATCTCCTCCTCGACGTCCGCGGCCAGATCGGTGAGCGTCATCGCTCCCCGGGTCAGGGTCCCCGTCTTGTCGAACACGACTGTGTCGATCGAGCGGGCTCGCTCGAAGACCTCGGCGTCCTTGAAGAGGACACCCAGCTCTGCTCCTCGCCCGGAGCCCACCATGATCGCCGTCGGGGTAGCCAGCCCCAGTGCGCAGGGGCAGGCAATGATCAGCACCGCGACACCGTTCCTGAGCGCTGTCGAGACTTCGCCACTGCCGACGAGCCAACCGATGAATACGACGATGGCGATGGCGATGACTGCCGGAACGAACACCCCGGCGATGCGGTCGGCCAGCCTTTGCACAGGAGCCTTGGTTGCCTGAGCGTCCTCGACGAGTCGCACGATCTGGGCGAGGGCGGTGTTGGGACCGACGTGGGTGACTTCGATCTCGATCCGGCCTTGTTGGTTCACGGTGGCGCCGAACACGCGGTCTCCGGGCTCGTGATCGATCGGCATCGACTCACCCGTGAGCATCGACTCGTCAATGGTTGAGCGGCCGGCAGTGATCACGCCGTCGACCGGCACCTTCTCACCCGGGAGGACGACCACTGTGTCGCCTGGTGCCAGCTCGATCGGATCGACCATCACTTCTTCGCCCTGGCGGACCACCCGCGCTTGCTTGGCGCCCAGCTCGACCAGCTTGGTGATCGCGTGGCTGGCTCGCCCCTTGGCTCGGGCCTCGAAGTAGCGCCCGAGGAGGATGAGGGTGATGATCATCGCGGCGGTCTCGAAAAAGAGCGGTTCGTCGGCGAACAGTGCCCACACCGAGTAGCCCCATGCAGCCAGCGACCCGACTGAGATCAGCGTGTCCATCGCCGGACCGAGGGTGGCGACCTGCTTGAGTGTCGCCCGGTGGAATTGGGCACCAAAGATGAACACCACCGGCGTTGCGAGTGCCGCCTGCCACCACCGGGTTGCCGTCGTTTCGTCGACGGCCATCGACACCACCATCAATGGCAGGGTCAACAGCGCGGCGAGCAGCACATTGCGCCGTTGGAACACCACTTCCTTGGCGTAGCGCTCGGTGGGCGTCTCTCTGATTTCGCCGGGTGCCAGCGGCCGAATGTCGTAGCCGATCCTGTCGACTGCGGCCCGGAGTGCCTCAACATCGGTGCCTGGAGCGACCTGCGCCCGTGCCTCTTGGCCTGCGAAGTTCACGACGGCGGAGGAAACACCGTCCTGCTTGCCGAGAACCCGCTCGATCCGCAGCGCACAAGACGCACACGTCATCCCCTCGACGTCAAAGGTGATGGTGTCGGCCGGGTCGGCCATCAGGATCCTCCGTGAGTCAGACGTAGTTGGGCCTTTGCGCCATGAGATGGAGTTCGACCCCTCCGTAGGAGGGCGTTGAACTCCAACCGGCTCCTCAGGAGCCGGCTATTTGGTAACCCTGGCCCTCGATGGCTTCGACGATGGCATCCATGGCGAGCGCCGACTCATCGAACGCGATGTCGACCGTACGGCTGTCGATGGTGACGTTCACCGATTCGACACCGGCCAGTTCGCTCACCGCACCCTCGATCGAGGACTTGCAGTGGCCACAGGAGATGTCTGGGACTGAAAGTGTTGTCTGCATTGCGTAGAGCGTAACCCGGGATACCCCGCCGTATTCCCCTGGGCCCACTGGCCCTGGAACGACGTCCTAGCCTGGCCGCATGGACATCAGAGACAATGTCGTCGAGGCCATCGGGGGTACGCCGTTGGTGCGACTCGGTCGTTTGCACCCACCGGGCAATCTCGTAGCGAAGGTTGAGCACATGAACCCGGGCGGCTCGATCAAGGACCGCATCGGGATGCCGATGGTTGAGCGGGCCGAGGCCAACGGCTGGCTGAAGCCTGGCGGGGTGATCGTCGAGCCCACCTCGGGCAACACCGGTGTGGGGCTGGCCATGGCGGCGGCGATCAAGGGTTACCGCCTCATTGCCGTGATGGCCGACAAGCAGTCGAAAGAGAAACAGGACCTCTTACGCGCCTATGGAGCCGAGGTCGTGGTCTGTCCCACCGATGTGGCTCCCGAGGACCCCGAGTCGTACTACTCGGTGGCCGATCGCATCACCAGGGAAACTCCCGGTGCGTATCGCCCCGACCAGTACTCCAACCCGGCCAACCCGCAGGCCCAGTACGAGACCACCGGCCCCGAGCTGTGGTCGCAGACCGACGGCACCATCCGTCATCTCGTTGTCGGCGTCGGCACGGGCGGCACCATCACCGGTGCCGGCCGCTATCTCAAGGAACAGGACGCCACTGTCCAGGTGGTCGGTGTTGATCCCGAGGGCTCGATCTACACCGCACCCACGGACGACGACGTCACGACCTATCTCACCGAGGGCGTAGGCGAAGACTTCTGGCCCGACACCTTCGCCCCCGAGATCGTCGACCGCTGGGAGATGGTCACCGATGCTGAGTCGTTCGAGATGACCCGCCGACTCGCCGCTGACGAAGGGCTGCTGGTCGGAGGGTCGTGCGGGATGGCGGCGGTTGGTGCCCTGCGGGTAGCCAGTGACAACCCCAACGAACTCGTCGTCGTGGTCCTCCCCGACTCCGGTCGCAACTACCTGTCCAAGATCTTCGACGACGATTGGATGAGGGCCAACGGCTTCCTCGACTAATCGCCGATATCCTGCCGTCATGGCCCACTTCGAGACCGACGCCATCCACGCCGGGCAAGAGCCCGAACCGACCACGGGTTCTGCCGTCGTCCCCATCTACGCCACCTCGACCTACGTGCAGTCTGCGCCTGGCGAGCACACCGGGTACGAGTACTCGCGTACCGACAACCCCACCCGAACCGCCCTCCAGACGATGCTCGCTGCTCTCGAAGGGGCAGGTGATGACGGCGGCTGTGTAGCCACCGCCTCGGGCATGGCCGCCACGGCGCTGATCGGGTACCTCCTGCAGCCAGGCGACCACGTCGTTCTACCCAACGACGCGTACGGCGGCACCCACCGGTTCTTTGCCCGAGTGCTGGGTGAGCAGGGCATCGAACACACGGTTGCGGATCTCACCGACGTCGCCGCACTCGAAGAGGCACTCCGACCGGAGACCAAGCTGGTGTGGATCGAGACTCCGACCAATCCGCTGCTGCGCGTCGTCGACCTTGCCGCTGTCATCCCCGTTGCGCGCTCCGGAGGCGCTCTGGTGTGTGTCGACAACACCTTTGCCACGCCGTATCTCACCCGGCCCCTCGAGTTCGGCGCCGACATGGTTCTTCACTCCACCACCAAGTACCTCGGTGGCCATTCCGACGTGATTGGTGGTGCCATCGTCACCGGTGACGCCGAGCTCCTGGAGAGGCTTCGGTTCCTTCAGAACGCCGTCGGCTCGGTACCGGGACCATTCGACGCCTATCTGGTCTTGCGGGGTGCCAAGACGCTGTCGGTTCGGATGGACCGCCACTGCCACAACGCCCGGGAGGTCGCGGCCTTCCTCGCCGGCGACGACCGCGTGGCCGAGGTCTTCTACCCGGGCCTGCCGTCACATCCCCAACACGACGTGGCTGCGCGCCAGATGCGGGACTACGGCGGGATGATCTCGTTCCGCCCCACCGGAGGTGTCGAGTCCGCCCGGAAGACGTCCTCGGCCACCGAGTACTGGTTCCTCGCCGAGTCTCTTGGGGGAGTCGAGTCCTTGATAGAGGTCCCCTCGCTGATGACTCACATGTCGGTGGTGGGAACGAGTCTCGAGGTTCCGGCGGATCTGATTCGCCTGTCGGTCGGGATCGAGCACATCGACGACCTCATCGCAGATCTCGATCAGGCGCTCGGCTCCGGAGTCTGAGCCTCAACTCTCGGGCAGCTGGACCATCGAGGGATCGAAACCGGCGGGCAGCTCGAGTCGGTGCCGGGCAAGCAGTTCGGTGTTCGAGAACAGCTCAATCGTCGGACCATCAGCCACGACCCGGCCCTCGTCGATGATGATCGAACGTCGGCACGCTGCGAGCGCAAACGGCAGGTCGTGGGTGACCACCAGCTGGGTGATGGCAAGGTCGTCGAGAAGCTCATGCAACTCGCGACGGCTCGCCGGGTCGAGGTTCGACGTCGGCTCGTCGAGCACCAGGATCTCGGGGTCCATCGCCAGCACGGTGGCGATAGCGACCCTGCGTCTCTGGCCATAGCTGAGGTGATGCGGCGGCCGGTCGACGACGCCTTCCATCCCGACTGCTTCGAGGGCCGTCAGAACAGTGGATTCGAGGTCGTCGCCCTCCACCCCGAAGTTGGCCGGCCCGAACGCAACGTCCTCACGCACCGTTGGCATGAAGAGCTGATCGTCGGGGTCTTGGAACACGATTCCGGTGCGGCGTCGGATCTCTCTCACCGACTCGTCTGTCAGCTCGAGCCCGGCCACCCGTACGGTCCCGGTGTCGGGGTGGTGAATGCCGTTGAGGTGGAGGACCAGCGTGGTCTTGCCGGCTCCGTTGGGTCCCAGCAACGCCACTCTCTCGCCGGGGTGAATGTGGAACGTGACGTCGTGGAGGGCGACATGGCCGTCCGGGTAGGCGAACGAGATGCCATCGACCGCGAGGGCAGGAGTGCTCACAACACCACCGCCACGATCGCCACCGCAAGGGCGATGGCCGGAACACCCAGCCCGCGCACCCATTGTGCGGGTTCGACCGTTTCCACCCGTACGGTGGTCGGCATGGTTCCGGCGTAACCGCGCGCCACCATCGCTTGATGCACCCGCTCACCCCGCTCGTAGGAGCGGACGAAGATCGAAGCGGCCGATGCGGCGAGGCTCTCGCCCTGCCACATCCAACGAGCCTCGTAGCCGCGCGAAGCCATCGCGATGCGGCGTCGGCTCAGCTCGCCGATGATCACATCGAGATACCTGACCATGAACCCGGTGATGGCGGTGAGGACACGGGGCACGCGCAACCGCTGCATGCCCGACAGGATCTGGGGGATCTCGGTCGTCGACGACAGCAACACCGACGCACCAACGCCGAGGGTCGCCTTGGCAAGGATCGTCCATGCCGCCCACAGACCTTCCTCAGACATGGCGATTCCGAGGACATCGACCCGATCTCCGCCACCGAGGAACGGCAACGCGACTGCGAAGAGCACGAATGGCACCTCGACGAGCATGCGGCGCCCGACCAGCTTCATGGGCAATTCGGCAACGACGATGCCGACACCGAGCAGCACCGCAAGGACGGCAAAGGCCCAGAACGCGTCGCGAGGCGTGACCACCACGGCCGTGATGAAGATGACCAGCGCGATGAGCTTCAGATGAGCCGGCAGACGGTGCACCGGGCTGTGCCCGTGGACGAACAGGGCGTGGCTATGAGCTGGGCCGCTCACGCCGCGACTCGTGTGCGGTCGTGGCGGCGCCGCTGGGATCGTCTCCAAAGGGTGAGCCCGCCGATACCCACTGCAAGGGTGACGGTGGCGCCGATGACTCCGGCGATTCCCGTGCCTCCCTCTCCACCGACTTCGTAGTCGGCGAGTGGCGAGTCGGAGACCGCGCTGTCAGTTGCCGTGTCGGCGAACCCGAGATCCTGGGCAACACGCTCCAGACCGTCGGGGGCGGAGCTGGCAAGGGGAGCGACGGCAAAGACGAGTACGAGCCCGATGGCGACGGCGGCGACCACGAACCCGGTGATGCTGCGGCCCGACATCGACGTTCGGCCTCCCTGGATGTCGAGGCCCGCAACGCCCGAGATGAGGTCGGGCCGCGAAGCCGCAACCGCCCCGATGACTGTTGCCGAGATCAGCCCCTCGCCGATCCCGATGACGAAGTGAACGCCAACCATTGCTCCAAAGACGGTGTCGATGTCGATGCCCCCGGATCCACCGATTCCGTATTGGATGACGAAGCCAGTGGCAGAGGCCACCACCGAGGCAAGGCCAGCGGCGAACGTCGCCACGATCACAGACGGCCAGCGCCGTGGAAGCACCCGCGTCAGCCCGCGGAACACTCCCCACCCGACGATGCCGGTGAGGAGGGCCATGTTGAGGACGTTGAGGCCGAGAGCACTCACGCCGCCATCGGCAAAGAGGAATGCCTGGACGATCACGACGACAGCCACGGCGGTGATCCCCAACCACGGTCCGACAAGGATCACGGCCAGCGCTCCGCCGAGCAGGTGGCCGCTGGTGCCGGCAGCCACCGGGAAGTTGAGCATCTGGAGGACGAAGACGAAGGCTGCGACAAGGCCGGTCAAGGGGATGCGTTTGTCCTGAAGGAATCGCCCGGCGCGTCGTAGCGAAACACCGACGCCGCCAGCAGCGATCACGCCCGCCGCAGCCGAAGTGGCTCCGTTGATGAATCCGTCGGGGATGTGCATTGGTGCCTCTTGTTGCAAGTCGTTTGCAACAAGAGTATCGGCGTCTGGAGCTAGCTGATCAAGTGTTTTCTGCCTTGCACCGGCTGCATAGACCGGTGAGTGCGAAGTGGCGCGACGTCGGCACGAACCCGGTCTCGGCAGTGATTCCAGCGACGAGCGCTTCGTAGGCCGCGGCGGGCAGAGCTTCGGCGCGTCCGCACCGTTCACAGACGAGGTGATGGTGGTCGGAGTCCTCAGCGAGGTGATAGACGGCGGGACCGTGGCCCATATGGCTGTGCTCGACGATGCCAGCTTGTTCGAGCACCTCGAGGGTGCGGTACACGGTCGACTCGTTGGCGTCGACTGTCTCGCTGATGGCAGTTGCCGTGAGGTGCTCGCCGTGGCGTTCGGCGATCTCCTCGCAGATCTGGATGCGGGCGTCTGTGATCCGCATGCCCTGAGAGCGCAGGGCGTTGAGCAGCGTGTCTGCAGTGATGTGCATCAGTCGTCGTCCACCACTCGGCCCGGTCTCACGGCGTAGATCCACGGAATCGACACGATCGTCACGATGGCTTTGACCACGATGTTGGTGACGATGATCTCCACGACTGCGTCACCCGACAGCACGCCGGCAAAGGCAATGACCGCAAAGATCACGGAGTCGATGGGGATGGCGACGGCGTTCGAGGCGAGGACCCGTCCCCATTGATGCCGGCTGCCAAACCGGTCGACCCACCGTGAGTAGATCTCGGTGTCGGTGAACTCGGCGATCACCTCGGCGATGATCGAAGCGAACACGATGCGCCACACCGGCGCCAGCACGTCCCCGAACAACTCGGTTGGGGCGCCGGCGGTGAGGTCTTGGGGGAGCGCATCGACGACCCAGAACAAGCCGGCCATGAACAGGTTGATGGCCGCGGCAGCGATGATGATCGTGCGGGCGACCTGCTTGCCCGCGGTCTTGTGGATGAGGTCGCGGATGGTGAACGTGAACGGGTACACCAGGGTGCCGGCGTCCATCGAGAACCCGGCGACCTCCGTGATCTTCAGGCTCGAGATATCGGCGAGGATCTGTGCCGCCACATAGGCCGAAGCCAGCAAGGCGACGACTGAGGCCGTGCGTCGGGTCGTTGTTGCTGTGGCCGTCTTCACGGCCGGGGAGGGTACAGACCCGATGTGGCAGCACGGTGCGGGCCGGTAGCGTGAGGGCATGTTTGACGAACTTGCTTCAGCCATAGATTCCCTGTTCCCCGAGGTCCGGTCGCAGCTCGAAGATCTGGTCCGTATCCCGTCGGTTTCGGCGCCCGGTTTCGATCCGGGCGAGGTACGCCGCAGCGCAGAGGCCACCATGGAGCTGGCAGAGGCGGCTGGCATGTCCGGGGTGCGTCTTCTCGAGCACGCCGACGCCCACCCCGCGGTGTTCGCGGAGATTGCTGCTCCCGAAGGGGCACCGACCGTGCTGCTGTACGCCCATCACGACGTGCAACCCGCAGGCCCACACACCGATTGGACCATCAACGATCCGTTCGAGCCGGAGGAACGTGACGGCCGACTGTTCGGGAGGGGCTCAGCCGACGACAAGTCGGGAATCGTGATGCACCTTGCCGCCATTCGGGCGCATGGTTCGAATCCGCCCGTCGGCGTCAAGCTGTTCGTCGAGGGCGAAGAGGAGATCGGCTCGCTCCACCTCACCGACTTCCTCGCCGAGCACGGTGAGTTGCTGCGTGCAGACGCCATCGTCATCGCCGACTCCGCCAACTGGCGGGTGGGCACTCCAACGCTCACGACATCGTTGCGAGGCTTGGTCGACTGTGTCGTCGAGGTGCGGACCCTCGAGCATGGCGTCCACTCCGGCATGTTTGGTGGGGTCGTGCCCGATGCGCTGACGTCTCTGGTCCGACTGCTGGCGACCCTCCACGACGAGTCTGGCGAGGTTGCCATCGATGGTCTGGTGACGGGTGAGAGCGATCCGCTCGATCTCACCGAAGCCGAACTGCGGCAGCAGGCGGGCGTCGTCGACGGCGTCCAACTGCTGGGCGAAGGGTCACTGACTACCCGGATGTGGACGAAGCCTGCAGCTGCGGTACTTGCGATCGACGCGCCGGGTGTCGGCGAGGCGATCAATCAGCTCGTTCCCGTGGCGAGGGCCAAGGTCAGTGTCCGGATCGCACCGGGAGACGACCCGAAGCGCGCCATGGACGCTCTTGTCGCCCACCTCGAGGCGAGGGCGCCGTGGGGTGCATCGGTCACCGTGACTCGCGGTGCGTCCGGTGAGGCGTTTGCGCTCGACACCACGGGAACCGCCTACGACGCCTATCGCCAGGCCTTCGAGTTCGCCTGGGGCAAGCCGACAATCGATATGGGTGTCGGTGGCTCGATCCCCTTTGTCGCAGCGTTTGCCGATGCCTACCCCGATGCATCGATCCTGCTGACCGGTGTCGGCGATCCCACGAGTGGCGCCCACGGGCCAAACGAGTCTCTCGATCTCGAGGAACTCCGCAGGGGTTGTCTCGCTGAGGCCATCGCTCTGCAACTACTCGCCGGCTAAAGCCGCCAGCGCGCGAGCGAACACGCTTCGGCACCAGGTACCCGGTGAGGTAGTTGACCCGATCTGTGGCCAGGTAGCACCACGGACAGACCCAGCCAGCCAGTAGTCGATGGTCGGGTTGTCGTTTCTCATGCTCTTCTCATGATCCGTTCAGCGGTTCCTCAACGTATGAGGGGAGAGTCACCGCATCGACGTGAGAAGGATTCCGAGATGAATGAGTACCTCGAGCCCGAATCGACACCGCTACCCGAGTTCCCCTCCACCACCGCCGCTCCGCAACGCGTCGAGTCCCGCACCGGCCTTCCTCCGCTCGCCGGTGCGGGCTCTCGCGTCCTCAGCGAGCCCGCACGTCGCCAGGCGTTCGAGGTCCCGCGCCGCGACGCCGGCACGGCCCCCGTTGTAGTGGAAGAACCCAGGAAGCGACGGACGCCGGGGTTTCTCGCGGGCATCGTCGCCGCTGCCGTGATCGCGGCCTCGGGGTTCGGTCTCGGTCGACTCACCGCAGACACAAACAATCCGGTCCAGGTGAACACTGTGGCGGCCAGCACACCGACGACCATTACGTCGACCACCACGGCTCCTCCGGCTGTCGTCGCGCCGACTCCGACGACGCCCGCCGTGGTGGGCGATCTCGAGCCGGTGGCCGCTGCTGCCGCTGCGGTCGCTCCCGCCGTCGTCCAGATCGACACGAACTCTGGACTTGGCTCCGGAGTCATCTATGACGCCCAGGGCTACATCCTGACCGCGGCCCACGTAGTCGAGGGTTCACGGTCGGTCACCGTGCGGCTCGCCGACGGAACGTCGGTTGGCGGAACCGTTGTCGGGACCCATGACGCCACCGATGTCGCCGTCGTTTCCATCGATCCGACCGCGGTCCTTGCGGTGGCCACGCTCGCCGACGGTTCCGAGCTGACAGTTGGCCAAACGGCTGTGGCTGTGGGCAGCCCCTTCGGCCTCGACCAGACCGTGACGTCGGGGATCGTCAGCGCGACCGATCGCATCGTCTCCAACATCACGATGGTCCAGACCGACGCCGCCATCAATCCCGGCAACTCGGGCGGTCCTTTGGTCGACCTCCGTGGCCGGGTGATCGGCATCAACGATCAGATCTTCACCAACTCGGGTGGAAACGAAGGCGTGGGCTTTGCCATTTCCATCGACCTGGCCGTGATCGTCGCGGATCAGCTAGTCGCCGGTGACAACGTCGGCCTGGCGTTCCTGGGGGTCAGCATGACCTCGCCGGCCAACGGTGACTCCGGAGCCTTGATCCAGAGCGTCGTTGCCGGCTCTGCTGCTGCCGAGGGCGGGCTCCAGGTGGGCGACCTGGTTGTTGCGGTGAACGGCGATCCCATCCGGGACGGCTCCGACCTGCGTGCTGAGATCATCACGTTGCGCCCAGGCACCACCGTCGAGATCACCGTGGAGCGCGATGGTTCCGGGCTCACCCGGACGATCACCCTCGGCGCTACCGACTGACGCTGACCCGTCGCTTCGCTCACCCCATCGGACACCCGTGAGCTAGCTTTCCGGGCCATGGAGGAAGACCGCAGCGCCAGTTTCATCGAGCTGTTCTTCGACCTGGTCTTTGTGTTTGGCATCACCCAGGTGGTCGCCTTCATCCACGGCCACCTCGACTGGCCGACGCTGGGCAAGGCCGCCATCGTGCTGCTCCTGCTGTGGTGGTTGTGGACCCAGTTCACCTGGGCGGCCGGCTACGCCGACTTCGACGACCTGGGGCCTCGCTCGGTGCTCCTCGCGGCCACCGCTGGCACGTTCGCGCTGGCGGTTGCGGTGCAAGGGTCATACGCGGACGATGGCGGCACCTTCGCTCTGGCCTACTTCGGCGTGATGCTGCTCTCCGCCGGCTTCAACATCGGCCGGGTGTGGGGGACAGACGAGGTGTCGGCGTTTCTTGCCTATCTACCCCGGATGCTGGCAGGGGCGACTCTCGTGCTGATCGGCGGATTCATGTCCCCGGACCTTCGGCCATGGGTATGGCTTGCGGCTGTTGTCGTCAACTTCGTCAGCACGATTGCGGTCGAGAGCAACGAGTACCGCATCGAGGCGAGCCACTTTGCAGAGCGGCACGGACTCTTCGTCATCATCGTGTTGGGTGAGGTGCTCATCGCCATCGGGCTCGGCGTCGTCGGTCAGGACTTCGATACCGCGTTCTACGTCGCCGGAACCGCAATGCTGCTCACCGCGCTGGCGATGTGGTGGTCCTACTTCGATTGGATCTTCCAGACCGGTGAACGCGCCCTCAAGGCCGCGACCGGCGTCGCTCGAGGCCGCCTTGCTCGTGACGGGTACTCGATCGCCCATTACCCGCTCATTGCCGGGGTGGTCCTCTTTGCCATCGGCACCGAGGAGCTGCTCGCCCATCCCGCCGACGCTCTGAGCGACGCAAACCGTTGGGCGTTCGTCGGAGGGCTCATCCTCTTCCTGGTTGGCGAGTCGATCATGGTGCGCCGCTTCACGCATCACGTGACGTGGGAGCGGTTCGTCGCCATGTCGCTTCTTGCCCTCGTCGGGCTTGCCCTGGGTGACCTGAACGCAGCAGCGCTCGGTGCCACCGTGTGCGCCGTGCTGATAATCACGCTCGGAGTCGAGACGATCCGTCACCTGGACCATCTGAGAGAGCTCCGCAGCCCGTCCTCGACCGAGGCCGCCCACTAGCCCACAGCGTGGTTTCAGGCCGGACCGGGCCGTTCGGCCATCCAGCCGGTGGCCTGGCTGGTCTCGAACGCGAGCATCAACGGAACGGCTTTGGCATCGGAATACTGCGGGTACTTCTCTGCCAGCAGGGTCACCTCTGCGGGCGTCGGTTGCGCGCTGCCGAGGAAGGTGAGGTCGACCCGGACCCACCAGAGTCGTGACCAGTCGTCATGGCGCTCATCTACGAGAAGCGATGCACGAGGCTCGACCTCGAGGTTCTCGAGACGGCGCAAGCGGGTCGTGGACTTCGGCTTCACCGTGTCGATCGGGACGATCAGCCGGCCACCGTCGAAAACGAACACCACGGGAACGAGGTGAACGCCGTGATCGGCGTCGCGAGTACCGAGGACCCCGAACTCCGCTCGTTCGAGCCTGGACCTGGCCTCCGCTTCCGACATCCTCATCTGATCAATCGGTCCCTGAACTCAGACCCGTCACGATCAGGCGGCTGCATGGATGGCGCTCACGACTGGAGCCAGCGTCTCGATCGACTCGATGGTTATCGGGTCGACGACCAGCTGGACGTGATCGACGAGCTCGGCGAACCGGAGAATCACCTCGGTCATCTCGTCTGTGTTCCCCGTTATCGGTGATGAGTCGACGTTGGCCCCCATGAGGCGTCCTCCGCCGCCGGGGAGAGCGACATGGAGCGCAACCGACTTGGTGATCTCCCCTGGATCTCGACCTGCGGCCGTGACCGCGGCGTCGACCCGCTCGGTGAGCGGTCGTAGACCTTCGACGGTGTTCCCGAAGCGGTTCCACCACTCGTTCCACCAGTCCATGTGCGGTGCCCCGATGCCCAACATCCGGGGCCCGGTCGATCCGATCATGATCGGCATGCCTGGACGAGGCGGCGGTATCAGCGAGTTGGTCTCATTGGAGTGATAGGTGCCTGAGAAGTCGGCATGTCCGGTGCGGATGAGCGAGACGATGATGGCGTAGGCCTCCTCGAACCGGCTTACCCGCTTGTCGTACGGGAAGCCGAAGGCGTCGTATTCGCGCCGGTTCCAGCCCGATCCCAACCCGAGTACAAGACGCCCGTCAGAGATCTCGTCGACCGTGCCCGCCATTTTCGCCAGCAACGCCGGGTTACGGAACCCTGTCGGGGTGACCAGCGGGCCGAGCAGTACTCGCTGCGTGACAGCCGCAAGAGCCGCCAGCAGCGACCAGCACTCCCACGGCCCCTTGGACCCTTCGGGCTTGTCGTACAACAGGTGATCGCCGACCCAGAGCGAGGCGTAGCCCAGCTCCTCGGCTGCGACTGCCATGTCCCGGTACTCCGGCCAGGGGACGACCCGTTCGATCTCGGGGAGCTGGATGCCGACCTGCATGTGACGACGTTAGATCAACCACTACTCGGCGGTCGTAGTGTGGGCACGACCAGGAGGTGCTCGTGAATAGAGATCAGGTCGCTGAGGTTCTGGGCGGAGCAGAGAAAGCTCTCCAAGCAGGGGAGACCCGGCTCGAGCCCACGGGTTTCTGGAAGGCGGTCGCCGCCGCGAAACGTGACCCTGCCCTCGTCGAGGAGTTCGGTGACCGGTTCGCCGCCATCGATCGCACCGCATTCGAGAAGTGGGCCTTCTTCTTCGTGCCGGCTGGCTTCGGCACGCTTCTGGCCGTGGTGTGGACCCTGATGGGGTTTGGGATCGTGCTGTGGGCCTACTCGCTCGACCAGCCGTGGAACGGGCTCGTCCTGCTGGTCGGCACGGTGATCACCCTGGTGACGACCCACGGC
>JABDMN010000396.1 GCA_013001485.1 Acidimicrobiia bacterium | reverse complement strand
GTCGTATACCACCGCAACCGCGAGGACCTCGAGGAGCTGGGGGTGCTGTTCTGCGACATGGACACCGCGGTGCGCGAGTACCCCGAGATCGTCCGGGAGTACTTCGGAACGATCATTCCGCCCAACGACAACAAGTTCGCCGCGCTGAACTCGGCGGTGTGGTCGGGTGGGTCGTTCATCTACGTGCCGCCCGGCGTACACATCGACCAACCGCTTCAGGCCTACTTCCGCATCAACGCCGAGAACATGGGGCAGTTCGAGCGGACGCTGATCATCGTCGACGAAGGTGCCTACGTGCACTACGTGGAGGGGTGCTCGGCTCCCATCTGGACCAGTGACTCGCTCCATTCGGCCGTGGTCGAGATCGTGGTCAAAGAAGGCGGGCGCTGCCGTTACACGACGATCCAGAACTGGTCGAACAACGTCTACAACCTCGTCACCAAGCGGGCCGCCGCCTATCGCAACGCCACCATGGAGTGGATCGACGGCAACCTCGGCTCGAAGCTGACGATGAAGTATCCGGCTGTGTGGCTGATGGAGCCAGGCGCTCACGGAGAGGTGTTGTCGATCGCCTTCGCCGGCGAGGGACAGCATCAGGATGCCGGTGCCAAGATCGTTCATGCCGCTCCAGGCACCACCTCCCTCGTGACGTCAAAGTCGATCTCGAAGGATGGCGGGCGCGGCGGGTATCGCGGGTTGATCCGCGTCGAGCCCGGTGCCGAGGACGCCAGATCGTTCGTTCGCTGTGACGCGCTCATCCTCGATGAGGACAGTCGTTCCGACACCTATCCATACATGGAGATCGAGGAAGCCGACTCCCAGATCGGCCATGAGGCGACCGTGTCCAAGGTCGGTGAGGAGCAGCTCTTCTACTTGATGAGCCGCGGGCTTTCCGAGGAGGAGGCCACGGCCATGATCGTCGCCGGGTTCATCGAGCCCATCGTCAAAGAGCTACCGATGGAGTATGCCGTCGAGCTGAACCGTCTCATCGAGCTCCAGATGGAGGGCTCGGTCGGCTGAAGCCCTAGGGTCGTCGCATGCAGATCGGTCGCACCCAGCTCGATGCCTTCGCTCTCGTAGCTGAGGCGTTTCGCTCCTGGTTCTCCAGATTCGGCTCGATCGCCGCAGTGACCGCGATGATCACGATCCCGACGTTCCTCGTCACCTTCGTCGTCACGTCGGCTGTGCCTGAAATCGACGCAACGGACACAGAAGAAGTGGGCCGTGCGCTCGGCGTTGCCTTGTTGGTCAGCTTCCTGGCGATCTTGTTCACGGCCATCCAGTCGGCTGCCTTGACCGCTACTTTCATCAGAGTCTTCCGCGGTGATTCCGTCAGCGTCGGTGTCGTCTACGGCGAGGTGTTCGAGCGTCTCGGCGCAGTGCTGATATTCGCCTTCGTGTCGGCATTCATCATCCTGGGGGGCTTCGTGGCCTTCATCATCCCTGGCTTGATCTTCACTGTTCTGTTCACGGCGTTCGGGTGGCCCGCTCTGATGAACGAGCGAGCATCCGGGGGAGACGCTGTTGGGATCAGCTTCCGGATGATTGGTGGCAACTGGGGGGTCACATTCGGGGTTGTGATCATGGGGCTGATCATGGTGTTCTTTGCCTCACTCGCGATCGGCGGGCTGCTGGCACCGGGGGCTTTCACGGCGCCGGACGCAGAGGCATACACCATCTCGCAATCGATCCTCCAGCTGGCCGCATCGGTACTCATCGCTCCACTCATCCCGGCGCTCGCCACAGCCATCTATTTCGAGGTCAAGGGCCGCCGGGACGGCTTTCCGTCGATCGAGCCAGCCGCTGAGGAGCCTCCGGCGGGTCCCGACTCGCTCATTCGCTGACCATGCGCATCCGGGTCGCCGAATGCACGGTCACGTATGAAGGCAGGCTCAACGCCTTTCTCCCCGAGGCGACGCGGCTCGTCATGGTGAAGGCCGACGGGTGTGTTGCCGTCCACGCCGACGGCGGGGCCTACAAGCCGCTCAACTGGATGAATGCCCCGAACCAGCTCACCGAGGACGAGGACCGGTGGATCGTCACCAACACCAAGGGGGAGCGGCTGATCATCGACTTCGGCAAGATCCACTTCGAAACCGCAATGGAGATGGGGGAGGATCCGGGTCTTCGCAAGGATGCGGTTGAGGCCGAGCTCCAGCGCTTGATCGCCGATCGGGTTGATGTGCTGGGAGACGGCATGGAGTTGATTCGGCGCGAATACCCGACTCCGGTGGGGCCCGTCGACCTCCTGTGTCGCGACACGGCCGGAGAGACGGTGGCGGTCGAGATCAAACGCCGGGGCGAGATCGATGGTGTCGAGCAACTCACCCGCTATCTCGAGTTCCTGAACCGTGACTCACGGCTGGCTCCGGTTCGCGGCATGTTCGTCGCTCAAGAGGTCAAGCCACAGGCCCGCACGCTGGCCTCCGACCGCGGGATCGAATGGCAAGAGGTCGATTACGACGAGTTGAAGGGCCTCGACTCTGCCGCTCTCAAGCTGTTCTAGGAGTCGCGACCGCTGAGCAGGTTGATGAGCGCCACGAACAGGGCTGCTCCTGCAACGGTGAAGATCACCGGGATCTCGGTGTCGCTCAATGTGACGGTGAACGGATCATCGAGTCCCGAGATCGAAGCGAGCCAGCGACCGATCAGGGCTCCGATGAAGCCGACAGCGATCGAGACCAGGCAACCCTGTTCTCGTTTGCCGGCGATGGCGGCACCGATGGAGCCGAGGACGCTGGCAACGATGAGAAGGAAGAGAAACGAGATCACGAGTCTCTAGATCAAGGACTCGAGGTCATACGAAGCTGCTGGATGGCGGAGCTTGCCGAGTGCCCGGCTTTCGATCTGGCGCACCCGCTCGCGGGTGATGCCGAGAGCTCCCCCCACCTGGGACAGCGTCTGCGGCTCGTTGTCCTTGAGGCCGTAACGCAACGAGATGACGAGACGCTCCCGCTCCTCGAGCACCTCGAGGGCTCGGTCGAGTTCCTCCCTGGCGGCGCCAGCGGCGGCCGACGTGAACGGATCCTCCACCATGCGGTCCTCGATGAAGTCGCCGAGCTCGGCATCGCCGTCTTCTCCAACCGGTCGGTCGAGTGACACGGTGTCGCCGGGGGCGGAGAGAGCGATAACCACCTTGTCAACGTCGAGACCGCTGATCTCGGCGATCTCCATGATTGTTGGCGGCCGGCGGAGACTCTCGGTCAGGGTCATCTCGGCTTCCTGCACGGCGCGCACCACATCCACCATGTGGACAGGAAGCCGAATCGTTCGGCCATGGTTCCCCAGGCCGCGGGTGATCGCCTGGCGGATCCACCATGTGGCGTAGGTGGAGAACTTGAAGCCCTTGCGCCAGTCGAACTTCTCGACGGCGCGGATGAGGCCGAGGTTTCCCTCCTGAATCAGGTCGAGCAGGTCGAGGCCGCGGCCGGCGTATCGCTTGGCGATCGAGATCACGAGGCGAAGATTGCATCGGATGAACTGGGCCTTGGCATCGTCGGCGGCCCGGACGTCGCGGCGGAGTTGGACCTTCTTCGAAGCGGTGAGTTTGGCGTCGGGGACGGCGAGCAGCACCGCGGCTTCGCGGCCCGCCTCCATGAGGCGAGCGAGCGTGACCTCGTCCTCGGCCGTCAACAGCGTGTGGCTGGCGACCTCCTCGAGGTACAGACCAACGCCGTCAGAGACGGGCGCCTCTTTGGCTCTCCTTGCCATGTAGCTCCGTTCCGGTAAGAAACCCCCCTCACGGAGGAGCTGGGGCGAGGGTACCTGACGTCCCGGCTTGGTCGCAACGGACCACTACTCTGCTCGGTGGCGAAGACCCCCTGGTGTTCGCTCAATCACGATGAAGATGAGACGTGCGGCTTCGGGTTTGATGATCCTCGCCATTGGCGTCGCCGCATGCGGCGCTCCGGTGTCGCTGGGCGATGCCGCGCGTCCCCCCGAGCCGCCGCCCCCGGTGATCGGCTTCATGACTCTCGCCGCTGATGACGGCTCGGCCGTGGAAGCCGAGATCACATTCGAGGCGGTCACCTTCCCCACCGATTCCGACGGCATCGCCGAGGCCATCTGGCCTGAGCAGCCAGCTGAAGTGGTGGTCAGCGCAACAGGCTTCCTTGACTACACCGCAACGATCAATGAACTGCCCGAGACCGGGGTGTTTGAGGCGGTCCTCCAACCGAGGCGGCTCAGCGGCACCGTTGTCGGCCCCAACGGCGTCCCGCTTCCTCGCACGACGGTGGTCCAGGGAGGAGTGGAGGTCATCACGGATGACAACGGTGGGTTCCTCCTCACGAGAGTCGAGCCCGGAGTCATCGAGACAGAACGGCCCGCCTGGGAGCCAGGCAGCCTGGCGTGGGACGGGATCGCCACCGAAGTGACTGTCGAGATGGAGCCGAAGTTGATTCGGGCGCTGCGGGTCCAGGGAGCAAAGGCGGGCAATCCGAGCCAATGGCGCGACCTTCTCGATCTGGCCGAGCAATCAGGTGTCAACGCCTTCGTCCTCGACACGAAGAACGAGGGCGGCACGGTCTTCTACGACACCGACGTGCGGCTCGCTCATGAGATCTCAGCCGTCCAGGCGTTCTACGACGTCGATCAGGTGATCGCCGATATGGATGCCGCCGGTCTCTACAAGATCACCCGGATCGTGACGTTCCAGGACGATCCCCTGGCGCGAGCTCGCCCCGAGATCGCGGCGCTCGATTCGGAGACTGGCGAGACCTGGCGGAACTACAAAGGCCTCCGATGGCTCGACCCCACCGATCGAGAGTCGTGGGAGTACCCGCTTGCCCTGGCGGAAGAGGCGTGCCGGAGAGGGTTTGACGAGATCCAGTTCGACTACATCCGGTTCCCGTCCGATGGGCCGATCCGAACCCTCGTTTTCGACGAGCCGTACACCCAGGAAGTCCGTGAGGCGACGATCGCTGCGTTCATGGAGGCGGCCTACGACCTGTTGAACCCTATGGGGTGTGCGGTGGCAGCAGACATTTTCGCAATCACCCTCGAGAGTTCGAACGACGAGGGCATCGGTCAGAGGCCCCAGAAGATGAGCTACTTCGCAGACGTGCTTTCCCCGATGATCTACACGTACACCTACGGGCCAGGGTGGAAGGGCTTCGATAATCCAAACGACCACCCTGTCGAGATCGTGTCGACCGCACTCGACAACGGCGCCCCGAAGCTCGAGGGCCACAGCATCTATCGACCGTGGATTCAGACCTGGCAGCTAGAGGCCGAAGAGATCCTCGCCGTCCAGGGCGTCGCCGAGGACCGCGACCTGGGGTGGATGATCTGGAGCGCAAACACGCTCTACTCGATGAACTTCCTTCCGCCTCTGGAATGACCCTCGACGATCTCGCCGCCCGAATCGCCGGGTGCCGACAGTGTCCACGGCTTGTCGTCTGGCGCGAAGAGGTGGGAGTCACCAAGCGGGCCGCATTTCGCGACGAGGACTACTGGGCGCGACCGGTTCCGGGGTTCGGTGATCCCGAGGCAACCGTTCTCGTCGTTGGCCTGGCCCCGGCGGCGCATGGTGCCAACCGAACCGGGCGCATGTTCACCGGCGACCGCTCTGGGGACTGGCTGTATCGGGCCATGTTCCGGGCAGGGTTTGCCTCCCAGCCGACCTCGCAACACCGGGGCGATGGGCTGAGCCTGACCGGGGCGTACGTCACGGCTGCGGTCCGTTGTGCACCACCCGCCAACAAGCCGGCCGCAGAGGAGAAGACGAACTGTGCTCCCTGGCTCGATGCGGAGCTGGAACTGTTGAAGTCGATGAGCGTGATCGTGGCCCTGGGAAACATCGGGTACACGGCGACCATGCAGGCGATGACCCGAAGAGGAGTAGAGGTGCCGAGGCCTCGCCCCCGGTTCGCCCATGGAGGTGAGGTTCGGCTCGATGGCCTCACCGTGCTGAGTTCCTATCACCCCAGCCAGCAGAACACATTCACGGGACGGCTTACGGAGCCGATGTTCGACGCCGTGTTTTCTCGTGCCCGGGAGCTGAGTCGAAGTCCCTCAGGGGGTTCGGACTAGGCGAGCTCGTCGGCGAGGCTCTCCACCCGCAGCCAGCGGGTCATGGCGCCTTCGAGGTAGTCGTGCGGGTTGATGGCCCGGCCGTCGCGGTGGAGCTCGAAGTGAGTGTGCGGGGTCGTGTATTCGGCGTTGCCAGAGTCTCCGACGTAGCCGATGATCTGGCCCGCCTCAACGAAGTCGCCCTCCTCGATTCCCTCTGCGTAGGCCCTCTCCGACCCTCCCTTGGCGTCATCGGTTCCCGGAGTGTCGTTGTCGAGATGCATGTACCAGGTGTCGAAGCCATCGGCGTGGCGGAGCTTGACGTAGAAGCCAGAACGGGGTCCGTTGCCGAGTTTCTCTACGAAACCGTCGGCGGCGGCAAGAACCGGAGTGCCCTTGGGAGAGAACACGTCGTTGCCTTTGTGGCCCCTACCTCCAGAGCGCCCGGCTCCCCAGTCGTTGGAGAACTCGCTCGTGATGTCGCTGTGGATGAACGAAAGGAACTGGAAGTCCCTGTCATCCGCACCGGCGGGCACGGCAAAGCCGAGCAGGGTGATAGCGAGGAGCGCGGCGGTGAGGAGTCGTCGAGTCATGAGACGGTCCGTGGCAGCGGACCGGGCGGCACGATAGCGGTCCCCCAGAATCACGCAAAGTCACCTTCCGACCACAGCTCGTCACGGTCAGGACGAGGTCGAGGACGGGGCCACCACGAGGCAGTGGCGGCTAGGTGCCACGACAGGGGTAGGCTCGCCGCCGCATGTCCCTCACAGAGTCTTCGGTACTTCGCGACGCCCCTCCCGCCTGGGTAGGTGAACGTCGCCGCGCCGCATTCGCCGCATTCGACGGTGCCGAGATGCCGTCCGAGATCGAGGAAGTCTGGCGCTACGTCGAGCTGGGCTTCGACGTCGCCGACTATCAGCTGGCCACGCAACCCGGAGAGCAGCTCGCTTCCGATGCAGTCCTCGGCACCGAGTTGGGACATGCGGCCGGCGCAGCGACCGTTGTGGATGGTGTCACAACCGCGATCGAGTCAAGTGCCCCGGACGGCGTCGTCTTTGGGTCGCTGGCCAAAGGGATCACCGACCACGAAGCGATCCTGGGCGGGGCCTACGGCAAGGGCATCCCCATCGACCTCGACAAGCTTGCCGCCGCCCACCACGCGTTTTCCACCGATGGTGTGTTCCTGTTCGTCCCCCGCGGCACCACGGCCGCTGACCCGTTCGTCATCGACATCCAGGCCACGAGCCCGGGCCAGGTCAGCTTTCCTCATGTGACGGTGATCGTCGAGGAGAGTGCGGCAGCGTCGGTCGTGGTCAACAACCGGTCCGCAGACGGCACGAGTGCCCTCGTCGTACCGCAGTTCGAGCTCACTGTCGGGGACAACGCCCAACTCGCCATGTCGGTCGTTCAGAACTGGGATTACTCGACCACTGCACTGGCGCACGGTCGGGCCTCCATTGGGCGTGACTCCACGCTCCGCCTTGCCGAGGCAGGGCTCGGGGGCAACCACTCTCGACTCCATCTGATCGTCGACCTCGTCGGTCGCGGCGCTCACGCTGAGATCGTTGGCGCCTACTTCGGTGAGGAGGACCAGACCCTCGACTACCGCTACTTCATGAACCACGCCGCACCCAACACGACGTCAGAGATGTTCCTCAAGGGTGCCGTCGAGGACGAGGCGTTGTCCGTGTTCACCGGTCTGATCCGCATCGAGGAAGAGGCCCAACGCACCAATGCCCATCAGACCAACCGCAACCTGATTCTCTCCGACGGCGCCCGTGCCCAGTCGGTGCCCAACCTGGAGATCCTCGCCAACGA
>JABDMN010000392.1 GCA_013001485.1 Acidimicrobiia bacterium | reverse complement strand
GAGGATAAAGCTCAGCCTCTTCCTCTTCGTCCTGGAACAGGAACAGGGCAAGAGTGGTCTCTGCCTTGTTCGCTGCGGTGGTGATGCCCTGGATCAGGCGGGAGAAGTAGGGATCCTCGAACAGGCTGTGGACCCGGCTCGGGATCACGAGTCCGATCACGCCGGTCCGGCCCGAAACCAGCGAGCGGGCGGCGGCGTTGGGGGAGTAGCCGGTCCGCAGGATGACCTCCTGGACTCGTTCTCTTACGTCGGGGCTGACGCTGGAATGTCGGTTGATGACGCGCGAAACCGTCGAGCGGGACACTCCCGCTAGACGTCCGATGTCTTCGAGTGTGAGACTCATGCGCCCTTCCTCGCCGCATGCTGCGTTCCTGGGAACGCTCCCACCACGCTACAACTCCCCCCTCAGAGCGTCAATTGACGGACGGTATCGGGTTGCGTATAGTCGCTGGGAGCGCTCCCATTAGGGAGCCCCCTGAGGAGGGTTGGATGGCAGAGAGCGACACGCCAACGGGCACGGCGTTGGAGGCATTTCTCCAATCGACCAGCGTCGGCCGCCCCGAGGCTTCAGCGTTCTCGCGCTCCAATTCGCGCCGAGCCATGTCGCTCCGTCGCGAACTAGATTCTCCCCAGCACACAACCAAGCAAGTGGGGAGTGACCCGCGCCTGCGGATTGCTTCTCGATCGAAATGACACATCGACCATGGAGGAGCGACTGTGAAAAGCTATAAGAGGCTGTTGGTCTTCCTCGTCGTGCTCGGGCTCGTCGCCGCCGCATGCGGTGGAGACGATGACTCGGGCACCGGCACCACTGCCGGCGACGGGGTAACCACGACTGCGGCTGCAGAGCCGGTAAACCTGACGGTGCTCGTGCACCAGAACCCACCGATGGTGGAGTTCATGGAAACGTTCAACGCTCAGTTCCAGGCTGACAATCCGAACGTGACCGTTGACATGTCTGTTGTGGGCTCAGGCGACCTGGCCACCATCACCCAGACCCGTCTCACGGCAAATGACATCGACGTCATCGACATCTTTGGCTTCTCGAACGGAGCCGCCGACTACATGTCGGGCGTGACGCCGCCGAACTGGCAGACGTTGATCGAAGCAGGATTGCTTCTCGATATCACCGATCAGCCGTTCGTTTCGAACTACGACGAAGCGACCATTCGCGACGCCGGTTCGTACGACGGTCGGGTGTACTCGGTGAACCTCGGGCGTGTGTCGTATAGCGGCATGTTCGTCAACAACGACCTGCTCGCCGCCGAGGGAGTCGCCACACCGACCACGTGGAATGAATTGGTGTCGGCCTGTGAGACGCTCACTGGCTCTGGCAACGAGTGCATGACCGCCGGCGGAGCCGATGGTTGGCCGATCTTCGTTGGTGCCTACGGGCTTCTCGGATCCATGTTCCCGGACCAGGCTGGCCTCGTCGAGGGACTGTGGACCGGAAGCATCAAGTGGAACGAAGGCCGAGCGCTCACGATGTTCGAGCGTTTCCAGACCTTTGCCACCGAGATGCTCGAGCCTGGCGTTACGGGCCTGTCCCATGATGCCGGTCCGGCCCGCTTCGCTGCGGGCGATGTCGGGTTCCTTCCCACTGGTGTGTGGCAGGCCCCGGCACTCGAGAGCGCCGAGCCCGGCTTCGACTGGAGCTACATCCCGTTCCCGGGTAGCGACGACGCAGCGGACAACCAGTTCCTGTTCGGCAAGTACGACCAGGGCTGGGCGATCGCAGCCGACTCGCCGAACCAGGAGACCGCCCTGGCGTACGTCGCGGCCTTCTCCGATCCGGCTAACTACGAGGCGTTCGCCAATGCCGTCGGATTCATTCCGACGCAGCCGACCGCCACATTGAGCACCAAGCTCGGCCAAGAAGTTGCTCCGTACCTGGAGAACTACGTGGTGGGCTACGAGCAGCACTGGGTACAGCCAACGGGCGCAGGTCAGTGGGCCAATGCCGGCCAGGCACCGTCGTGGTTCGCTCCGTTCAATGAGTGGACTGATCCGAAGGCTTTGGCCGATCAGGCCCAGGCCGATCTGCAGGCAGGGCTGGACGCCAGCTCGTAACGCTTGCTTGGGTGGGTATGGGTCCCCCGGTTGCCCCGGGGGACCCATATCCCGTAGCTTGAACGAACTCTGAGGAGAGAGCCGGTTGACATGAGGGTTGAGACCCCATGAAGGTGATGAACAAGTCCTACCTCTTTGGTAGGGGCCGAAAGGCCGCGGTGCCGCTCTTGCTCCTCGCACCCGGTGTCTTCCTCTACCTTCTCATCGGCATCGGCCCGTCGCTGGCCACCGCCGTGTATTCGTTCACCGACGCGACCGGGATCCGTGGTATCCCGATCAACTGGATCGGCTTTGAGAACTACGACGAGTTCCTGTTCCGGGGACTCGCCTCGCGTGACAACATTGATGCGCTCATCCGCACGTTGCAGTTCTCGGTTCTCGTCACGTTCATCCAGTTCAGCCTCGGCTTGATCCTGGCGCTGATTCTCAACCAGCAGCTCAAGGGTCGGACCTTTTTCCGGACCCTGTTCTTCGTTCCCGTGGTCCTGGGTGTTGTCATCCAGGGCCTCATGTGGAAGCTGTTCCTGCTTCCAGGCGGCGGCCCTGTTGCGAAGGTCTTCTCGCTCTTCGGAGTCGAGTCGGAGTTCCTCGGAGGAGCACCGACCGAGGCGTTCTTCTGGGTGATCGTCGTCCAGATCTGGGCGAACGTCGGCATAACGATGGTGATCTTCCTTGCCGGCATGCAGACCATCTCCGAAGACCTGTACGAGGCGGCCCGTATCGACGGCGCCAGCGGTTGGAGCCTGTTCAAGAACATCACCTGGCCTCAGCTCACTCCCGCCATCAACACCAACTTCTTGCTCAACATCATCGGCTCGCTGCAGGCCTGGCAGCTGTTCCTCGTGCTGATCGGATATCGACCCGGCACCCAGGTCCTTGGCTACTTGGTCTTCGCTGAGGGCTTCGGCCAGACGTCGGGTGCCGTAACAGCTGCGTTCAGGCAGGGGTACGCCGCTGCGGCATCCATTGTCTTGTTCTTCATCGTGTTGGCGATCGGGATGTCTGCGAACGCGTTTGTGACGCGCCGGGAGAGGAAGTACCTCGGATGACGACGACCGACGTCAAGCAGGAACTCAAGGTCGTAGGCAAGTCCAAAAGCACGAAGCGGCTCAAGATCGCCTCGTATGTGATCCTGGGTCTGTTCGCAGTGGTGTACATCACGCCCTTGTTGATGCTGGTGAACACGTCGCTGAAGACACTGCCCGAATTCTTCAAGGATCCGATCGGGGTCGCCCCCAATCCCAGTGTCGACAACTTCACCGACGCCTGGGAGCTGGCCAGCTTCCCCCGCTACATGCTCAACTCGGCGATCTACACCGCCATCGCCACAACGATCTTCGTGGTGACGTCTGTCTTCGTTGCGTTCCCGATCGCCCGTGGGTATTTCAGAGGCAGCGGGTCGCTCCTCACGTTGTACGTCGTAGCTCTCTTCTTGCCGCCCGCCCTGATCCCGCAGTTCCAGCTGATCCTGAACCTGGGGCTCTACAACAGCCGACCGGGCTACATACTGCTGTTCCTGGTGAACCCGATCGGGATGATCATCCTCGTGAACTACATCAAGTCGATCCCGCGCGAGCTCGACGAGTCCGCGTCGGTCGACGGTTGTGGCTACATCCGGTTCGTGTGGTCCATAGTGCTGCCATTGATCCGGCCCGCCGTCGCAACCGTCACCGTGCTTCACGCCATCGGCATATGGAACGAGCTGATTCTGCCGACCATCTATCTCACGAATGACGACTTCTACCCGATCACCCGTGGCCTCATCGTGTTCGAGGGCGTCTACGGCAGCAACTGGCCGGCGCTGGCGGCGGCCGTGTTGATGCTGATGATCCCGATGTTGATTCTCTTCATCTTCCTCCAGCGCTTCATCATCTCGGGCCTGACGGCCGGGTCGGTGAAGGGATAGGCGTGAGGCGGCTGCTCGGCCTCGTTCTGGTTCTTGCGTTGGTCGTTGCGGCGTGCGGTGAAGGATCGGTTTCCGACGACACCCAGGCAACCACCGTGGCGACGACCACCACCGAGGCCACCACCACAACCACCACCACGACGATCGCGACACCTCCGCCGATCCCCATCGACGCTCCCGAAGGGTTCGAGCTGGTCTGGAACGACGAGTTCGACGGCGACGCGATCAACCTCGACAACTGGACCTACGACAT
>JABDMN010000119.1 GCA_013001485.1 Acidimicrobiia bacterium | reverse complement strand
GAATCGGACGACCGTTGCGCGACCTGCTTCGGTCGCGGGCCGAGTTCGGCGCATGGGTCGCCCAGACGGGAATCGTCTCGGCTGAGCTGAAGGAGCGAATGCAATGATCGTGCTCGGGCAAACGCTCTGGGAACGCGTCGAGGACTACGTCCCTGAGGTCCTGGGCACCCTCGGGATACTCGTCGGTTTCTGGATCTTGTATCGCGTAGTGAAGGCGATCGGGCTGCGTCTTGTGGACCGCATGAAGACGCGTCTACCGGCCTCCGCCCGTGGGATCGAACGAGGTCAGCGCCTCGACACCTTGTGGGCGGTGGCGCGTTCCACGTTCGCTGTGGTGGTGTTTGTCGTGGCGGTGTTGACGATCATGATCGTGTGGGGAATCCCCACGGCGCCCCTGGTGGCGGTCGGATCGGTTGTCGGCGTGGCAGTGGGTTTCGGCGCCCAGAACTTCATCCGCGATGTCATCTCCGGCTTTCTCATCACTGCGGAAGACCAGTACTCGATCGGAGATGTCGTCCGCCTCGCCGGCGTGTCGGGTGGCGTTGAAGAGATTCGGTTGCGGACGACGGTCCTACGCGATCTCGATGGCAATGTCCACGTCGTTCCCAACGGGGCGATCACAGTGGCCACCAACCTCACCCAGGAGTACGCCCAGGTGGTGCTCGACCTTGGTGTCGCCTACAAAGAAGACATCGACCGGGTGATTGCCGTCATCAGGGACGAGCTGCGGAGCTTCGCCGAGGACGCATTCTGGGAACCACACATCGTCGACCAGCCCGACGTGCTCGGAGTCAACGAATTGGGCGATTCGGCGGTCGTCGTGCGGGTGGTGGTCCGGATAATCGCCGATCAGCGGTGGGCCGCGAAGCGTGAGCTACTGCGACGGTTCAAGGTCCGGTTCGACGCCGAGGGCATCGAGATCCCGTTCCCGCACCGTCAGATCATCGGCGGCTGATCCGACCCTTCCGGAAGCAGCACCGAGAGCGCGTCTGGGCACGATGTGATCTCCAGCGAATCGGTGTGCCCCAGGTGTTCGCCGTCGGCCTGGAACGGTGCCCGGGGGTCGGCTTCGATGACGAGCTTGTCGAAATGGTTCCAGACGTCGACCGACCGTGTCGATTTCGGACCCGACCGGGCCATGCCGACTGCAACCCGCAGGGCGGAGATCACGCCGAGCTTGCCGGCGATGAGGGCATTGGGGCCTTCACCCTCGCCGATCCTCATCTTGAGCCTGCCGAAATAGGTGTACGGGCTGACGACCTCGACCATCACCGCCACTGCGTCGGCGGTGCGCCCCGCCTGCTGCACCCGGAGATGCGCCGGTCTCCTCCAGTAGTCACGAAACAGTGTGTTGACCACGGCCCGTGCGTAGTGGGTGCCTGCGAAGAAGAGCTTGCCGTGGGGCCGAGATTCGGCAATCCGCACCACGTCGGCGTCGAAACCGATGCCGACCGCAAACAAACCGTATTCCGAGCGAGCGGCGGCTGCCGACTCGGTGGCCATGTGGACCAGGGGCATGGTTGTTGTTGATGCCGTGACCAGAGACTCCGCAGCTTTCACCGGCTTGCGTGGGTAGCCGAGTAACCGGGCGTACACGTTGGTGGTGCCTGCAGGAATGATCGCCAGGGCGGTGGGGGAGTAGGCGATCCCGTTGGCAACATGATGAACGACTCCGTCGCCCCCCATGGCAGCCACCACGTCGAAGCCGTCAGTAGCGGCGTCACGTGCGGCGGCAGCGGCCTCTGCGGGCCCGTCTGGCCAGATCGGGACGACTTCGAAGTCGCGATTGAGTGTGGCCATCACGTTCCGGTGCATGGCTCCCGTGAAGCCCGAGGCAGCTGGGTTGGCGATGAGGAGGAGCCGGCGCGTCATTGCACAAAGCGTACCGCCGGTACGCTCGTTGCATGGCGAGATACCGTGACCGCGCTCAGGCAGGAGAAGCCCTCGCCGAGCTCCTTGGTGACCACGACAGCTCGGCGGTGGTGCTCGGGATTCCACGAGGCGGCGTGCCCGTCGCAGCAGTCATCGCCGACCGGCTTGATGCCGCGCTCGACGTTGCCGTGGCCCGCAAGATCGGTGCGCCCTCCAATCCCGAGTTCGCCGTTGGCGCCGTGGCTGCAGACGGTGCGGGCGTGTGGGACGAAGTGGCACTTGCCAGATACGGCATCGATGTCGAACAGGTGACCGAGCAGGCGGGTCGTCAGGCAGAGGAAGTCGAGCGGCGGCTCGCGATGTATCGCGCCGGACGTGCCCCGGTTCCGGTCGAGGGACGCGACGTGGTCGTCGTCGACGACGGTGTTGCGACAGGCTGGACCGTGGCGGCCGTGGTGGGCTGGGTAGTCCGACTCAAGGCCGCATCGGTGACCGTGGCGGTTCCTGTCGGATCGACCGATGCCGTCCGATGGCTTGGCGACCTCGTCGACTCGGTGGTGTGTCCGCTCACGCCACGGCGGTTCATGGCGGTGGGGCAGTGGTACGACGACTTCCACCAGCTCACCGACGACGAGGTCGTCTCGACACTTCACCATCATGCGTGATCGATTGCGCTGTGCGTTGATCCGCCTCGCCGCCGGCGACGTTCTCGGCTCTGGCTACGAAG
>JABDMN010000339.1 GCA_013001485.1 Acidimicrobiia bacterium | reverse complement strand
CTCGAGACCGGCCTCGGGCGCCGGTGCTTTGGCTGCGGACTTCTTACGTGCCATGACCACCTCCGTGCGGGGCGGGAGTATATCCACTGACTGCCCCGAACGAACGTTGTTTCCGAGCGGGGTATTCCTCAGATCTTGAAGTCGATCGCGCCTTTGATCATGCGACCCTCGATTGGTGAGCCCCCGATGAGCTCTCCATCGATCTCCAGGGGCCACGGTTTGCTGGTTCTCAGGGTGAACGAGTCGCCCGCAAGCCGTTTCACGGCCCTGTGGTTCATGTGCAGCCCGCGGGACACTCGCGGCATCAGAGTGAACGCCTGACGCTTCGGTCCGCTGAATACCACGACTTCGAAGAGGCCATCGCCGAGGCTGGCACGGGGGGCGACGTTCATGCCTCCACCAAAGAACTGGCCGTTTGCGGCGACCACGATGAGGGCACGACCAGAAAACCCGCGGTCGCCAACCGTCAGCTCGACCTGGCCCGGACGGAAACGAGCGAGGGCTGGCCACAGCCCGACCGAGTACCGGATGCTTCCCACACGAGCCGGCATCTTTTCGGCAACAGCCACCGTCTCTGCGGTCAGACCTGCGCTGGCAACGTTGAGCATGTACCGGTCCCCCCATGGACCGCTCAGATGAGCAATGTCGGTGCGATAGACCTGGTCGCCGACTAGGTGATCCGCTGCCTTCTCGAGGTCGCGCCCGATGCCGAACGTGCGGATGAAGTCAGACCCGCTCCCTGCAGGGAGGATCCCGACGGTCGGGGGGTCCGCCCACTCGAGCCGCATCAGCGCATCAACAACAGCGTTGGCCGTGCCGTCTCCACCCACCGACACGAACCTCGAGGATCCGGCCTGTGCAGCTGAGGTGACAATGCGGGCGACGTCATCGCCAGAGACAGACTCCGACAGCTGATACGGCACATCTCGTGTGTCGAGAGCGCTCCTCACCCGATGAGTGACCGTGCCTGGCTTGCCCGCCGATGGGTTGACGACGACGCACCACTCACTCATTCGACACCTCCGGCCGCCACGACACCTCGATTGATGGCCCGAATCGCAGCTGCCGCCGTCTCGGCGAGAGCGGGGAAGGCGTCGCGGATTTGGCGGAGCACGTCGAGGAGCTGGCGACACGTCCTCACGAAGTCACCGGCGGCGAACTCGTCGTCAAAGAGATCCGGGAGCTGGGTCCCGCCTGCCCAGTAGTACGCGGCCTCGGAGAATCCTGGATCTACTGGGCGGGTCTCGGGGAGTTTGCATCGGATCTCGGCGTCTCTCAGTTCGTCGGAAAGGCGGGCGATCTCGTCACCGACATCGGCAACGTGGTCGGTGGGCCAATCGCCGGGCTCATCGTTAGCGCGAGGCTCGTACACGAATCCACTGACGACCGCCGCGAGCTCCTGCGGTGACATCGAGTTGAGAAGGCCGCGCTCGACCGACTCTGTCATCAGGAGATCCAGCTCGGAGTAGACGAACCTGAGGCGCTCGCCACGGGGCGTCAATTCCCAGCCGTCGACGTATCCCCACTCCTCGAGAAGCGACAGCAGCCGTGTGAAGTCGTCGACGACGCCGCCCACTGCCCGCTCGGAGCGACGCTGCACCCTGGTGAGCTCGCGCCTCCGCCGCTCGAGCCTCTTCGCCCACTTCACCGCCGACACGTCACGGTCGGTCGCTGTGTGGATCGGCTCATCGGCATCGCTCGAATCGCGAAAGGCCCGAAGTTCGGCTGCGACTTCGTGTTGATAGATCGCTTCGCGGGGCAAGAACGGTTCGGGGAGAACCATGGCGCCAAGTCGCGAGGTGCCGGCCGGCAGATCATCAGGTTTGACCCGACGCAACCCGGCCTCCTCGTTGAGAAGCAGAAGCCGGGGCCTGGCGCCGTACCCCCGAACCAGCACTACTGCCCGCTCGTCACCGCTGCCGATCACGTCGCCGGGACGAAGGCCCTGCACGAACGAGAGCGAAGTCTCGTCGACTGCAGCGGCTTCCGCGAGCTGCTCATCGAGATCTTCGATCGCGACACCGAGCTCAGCGGCTGCCCGGGCTCTGGCATCGGCGAGCTCCGCTGTCTGCCTGGCAGATTCGGCGTCGAGACCACGGCGACGGCGCAGGGCCCTGAACTCAGCGAACGAAGCAGCCAGCAACTCCTCGGCACGATCCCGCGAGTAGTTGGCAATGAGGTTCACAGCCATGTTGTAGGTGGGCTGAAACCCGGAGCGCAAGGGATGTGAACCAGCAGCTGCGATAGCGGCGACCTTGTCGAACGGGACATGGGGGCTGAACAGCACGACGGCCGTCCCCTCATCGTCGATTCCCCTCCGACCCGCCCGCCCGGTGAGCTGGGTGTAGTCGCCGGGTTGAAGCAGTTCGTGGGTCTCACCTGTGAACTTGCTCAAACGCTCGATCACCACCGTGCGTGCCGGCATGTTGATGCCGAGAGCCAGGGTTTCGGTCGCAAAGACCACTTTGAGGTATCCACCGGCGAACAGATCCTCGACGGTCTCCTTGAACGCTGGCACCATCCCGGCGTGGTGCGCTCCCACCCCCCGGCGCAGGACGTCCACCCAGGCCTCATAACCGAGCGCGGTCAGGTCGGCAGGGTCGAGATGCGAGGTTCGGGCGGCGGCGTGCGCAATGATGAGCTGTGCCTCGTCATCGGATGTGAACGTCAGAGCGGCCGCTACCCGCTGAGCAGCTTGATCGCACCCCGCCCGGCTGAAGATGAAATAGATGGCCGGGAGCAGTCCAAGCATCGAGAGGTGCTCCACCACCTCGAGTCGGCGCGGTACCGAGAACCGGCGCCGCCGGCCCCGACCCTTTCGCAGCAGGTTGCTGACCTGTGGGTTCAGCTTCGCTCGCCCATCGCCCTGCTTGAAGATCGGCAAGACCTCGGTGCGGTCACGGTGGCGGTCGAACACCATGTAGTGGCTTTCCAGAGGCACCGGCCTGCGTTGCTCGACGATGAGGTCGACGGCGCCTCGCCGCTCTTGCATCCACTCGGTGAATTCCTTTGCGTTGGCGATGGTCGCCGACAGCGCCACGATCTGGATCCGTGACGGGAGATGGATGATCACCTCCTCCCACACCAGACCGCGGAATGGATCCTGCAAGTAGTGCACCTCATCGAGAATGACCGTTGAGACATCATCAAGGGCTGGACTGGCTGCGTAGATCATGTTGCGCAGCACTTCAGTAGTCATCACAACCACGGCCGCGTCGCCGTTGATGACGTTGTCGCCGGTGAGTAACCCGACTCCGTCATCCCCGTAGACCCCGCGCAGGTCGCCGAACTTCTGGTTGGACAGCGCCTTGATTGGCGTTGTGTAGAACGCTCGCTCACCGGCAGCAACGGCGCGAGCGATGGCGGCCTCGGCAACGACCGTCTTGCCCGAACCCGTTGGCGCGGTGACCACCACAGAACGTCCCTCGCCCACGGCCGTCACAGCGTCGAGCTGGAACCGGTCCGGCTCGAACGGCAACGCGTCGAGGAACGCGCGCATCGTCACTTCCTCAAGATGAAGCGGACGGCGAGGATCGTCAGCTCGTACAGGGCGTACAGCGGAGTGGACAGCATGAGCAAGGTCAACGGATCGCCGCTCGGCGTGATGAGGGCAGCCACCACCAGGATGATCACAACGGCCCACCGCCGGCCCGTTCGCAGACGCTGGCTGGACAGAGCACCCGATGCAGCCGCGGCGAAGATGAACACTGGAAACTCGAACGCAAAGCCGAAGGCGAGGATGAATCTCATCGCAAACGACAGGTAGAAGCCGCCGCCGATGACCGGTTCCAGGTCCTCCGGACCGAAATCGATGAGGAACACAAGCCCCCGCCGCAACGACCAGTAGCCAAGCAGAATCCCTGACAGGAACAGCAGAGTGAACACGCCAGCGATCGGAATCAGCCACCGCTTCTCCTGCTTCCTGAGTCCAGGAGCCACGAACCGCCAGGCTTGATACAGCACAACAGGGCTGGCGATGATCACGCCCCCGAACAAAGCAACCCGCATGGTGATCGAGAAGGCTTCGGTCGGGCGGAAGAATGCGAGGTCGCCGCCAGGTACAGCGTCCTCGTAGGGAGCGGCAAGCAGATCGAAGATCCCGTTGCTGTAGATGAGGGCGACGATCGATCCGACGACCACCGCAATGGCTGCACGGGTGACCCGGCGACGCAGCTCTTCGAGGTGTTCGAGGAGCGGCATGCCTCGGTCCGCGGTGGCCTCACTCATCCTCTGGCTCCGGATCCCCAGCAGGGCCTGGACCCGATTGAGGCTTGTCGGCTTCCTCGATGGCGCCCATGGCTCCGCGCGCTGTGTCTCCCATCTCGGCGGAGAACGACTTCAGGTCGCGGCGCAGGTCGGTGATGGGTTGAGCGATTTCGCGGTACTCATCGTCGAACTCGCGACGGAGATCGGCCGCCGCTCGTCGAGCGCGGGTGAGTAGTTCACCGGCCCGCCGCGCCATCTCTGGAAGCCTGCGTGGACCGAACACGATGAGGGCGATCACCGCGATCGTGATGAACTCGCCCAACGAGAAGCTGCCCATGGGCGGGAAGGTAGCGGCTCCCAATGGGGAGGTGGTGACTCGGGTCCAGAAACGACTGAGCCCCGCCGGTGAAGGCGGGGCGTGAAGTCTGAGTGGGGGCTGTTGGAGATCAGCGGATCTCTGAGAACCATCCCTCTTCATCGAGGGCGGACACGAAGGAGTGAATCTCCTCTTCGGTGATCGGACCATCGGTGGGGACGATCCGGTAGGTGACTCCGGTTGCCATCAAGATCGATACGACTCTCTCGGATGCCGGGCGGCGCTGGGGAATCCCGCAGAACGGGCATTCGAATCGGTAGGTGCCCGATCCGGAGTCCGCTGCCAACTCGAGGTTGAGGTCGTCAGATGTCAGCTCGACATCTCCGCAGCGGTTGCAGGTGGTTCGGATGGTGGTCATTTCTGTGTGCCCTCACTCCAGGGTGTTGCCTGATGTTTTCTTCGGTCGAGTTGCAGGGGTGGTTGATGACTATTTGCCCGGTAGTCCATACGGGCTACTCACCTGCCGAATAGCGGGCTTCGATCCGATCCCTGAGCTGGTCGAGCGTCGACCGAACCTCGTCCCCGGACATGAGTTCGGCCGACGATCCCAGTCGCAACAGCAGCCGTGCAGTGACGCTGGGATCCGACGCCAGGAACTCGATGGTCATCGTGTCGTCGTCATCCGAGATCACCTCGACCGGGTAGTAATCGGCGACCCATCGCGCTCCCGGATCGAGGCGGATCGTGGCAGCGATGTCGTCCGGTCCTGGCACATACGACACCGTCACATCGACGTCGGACGGAGGCTCGAACACCTCGCCGGCGGGAGTCACTGAGCGGATGCGATCGAGACGAAACACCCGCTCGGCGTCGGCACGCCGACAGTGAGCGCGCACGTACCAGTTCCCCATCGTGGAGAACACCACCCACGGCTCGATGTCCCGGACGGTGGTCTCGCCCGAGGCGAGCCCGGTGTATTCGATCGTCGCGACTCTGTGGTCCCTGGCGAGATCGCGGAGCTCGCCAAGGAACGGAGGATCTGGCAGGTCAACGACGAGCGCGTCCACAGGACCGGGCAACACGACCGCCTGCAGCTTCTCGACGGCGCTTTCGAGCTCTGGTGTCCCCGAACCCGACGTCGTCACGGCCATTCCGGCCGCAAGCAGCCCGAGCGCCTCAGTGCCGGTGAGCCGGGGAGGCGAAGCGAAGTAGTCGGCCATCTCGACAATGACTTCGTCCTGATCGATGTAGGCCACCATTAGGTCTCCCGGCCCGTAGCCAGGCAGACCACACACGAACACCAGATCGAGATCCTTGACGAGATCATTCCTGGTGTACCCAAATCGCTGGCATACCTCATCGACGGTGGCGCCCGGATGAGCGATCACCCACGGCAACATGGTGAGAATGCGATTGAGCCGAGAGACGGTTCGCGGCGAAGTCATCGGGCGCCTCGGACGCGGTCGAGGAGCTCGAGACGGAGGTCGTCGGGACCGAGCAGCTCAGCGTGATCGTCAAAGCCCAGAAGCCAGCCGATGAAGGCGTCCCGATTGCGGACCAGCACTTCGGCCACCAGTGCACCGCCATCTCCGTCGGACAGCGAAGCTGTAGGAC
>JABDMN010000335.1 GCA_013001485.1 Acidimicrobiia bacterium | reverse complement strand
ACCTTGCCCCGTACATCAAGCCCTTGGCCCCCGCTCTCAGATGGCGGTTGGGCAAGCTCTTCCAGAAAGGCCTCGCCGGCATCGAGGGCCAAGTCGAGAAGATCCGTTCCGAGAGCTGAACCCGGTTCTAGCCGACGCTGTCCCGAGTCAGCCGGACGACTTCGTCCGCACATCCCCACGACAGGGACCAGCCGTTACCGGCATGGCCGTAGTTGTGGATCACACGCCCCTCTTTGTTCAACCGCACCGATGAGCGTCCGGGCCGCAGCCCCACCCTGACCTCGACGATTTCAGCCTTGGCCAACGAAGGTTCGAGGGTCGTGGCCCGCTGAACGATCTCGTGGGTGACCCGATCGTCCGCCGTTCGATCCCACTCGCCGCTGTCGGTGGTTCCTCCGAGGATGCACTCATCGCCGTGGGGCATGATGTACGTGAGAGGCATCGGGCCCCGTTCCACCATGGTGACCCGGTTGACCTCACCGCCTCGCACCCGAACCACCTGGCCGCGAATCGGCTGTACGTCGTCGTCGCCCACCAAACCTCGCGCACCGACCCCGGTGCAGTTGACGACCAGGTCAGCGTCGAGTTCGTCGAGCTTGTCCAGCCGCCGGATCTCGACCGTGCCTCCCATCGCGGTGTACCTGGCGAGCAGATGTGCAAGGTGGGGCTTGACATCGATAAGAACGGTGTCGATCGCCCAGCCATCGACGTAGCCGTCGGGAAGCTCGGACGGACCAGGCCGCCGGAAGCTCCGAGCCACATCCGCCCACCAGGGCTCGCCCATCGGCTCGGGCAGCAGCTCGACCATCGGACGGATCGTGAGCCCCGGAAGACCAGCGAGAGCGCCATCCCAGAACACATCGAGAGAAAGGCAGCCCCACCCTTCCGCTCGCGAGTCGGGAACTGATCGATACGGGTACCAGATGGCCCCGGCAACGGCCGACGCGGGAGTCGCCAAGGGGGGATCGGCGGCAACGATCCGGGCGTCGTAGCCGGCCTCCCGCAACCGGATGGCAGTAGTGAGCCCGATGACACCCGCACCGACAACCACGATCTCCATGCCTCGAAGCTACCCATGGTGGAAGGCGACGCACTGCTCTCCGTAGAGTGTCGCGTGAAGGGAGGTGAGACATGGGACGTAGATATGAGCGCCTGACCCACCCCCTGATCCGGCGTGGCAACGGCTTCGAACCGGCCAGCTGGGATGAGGCTCTGCGAACCGCCGCCGACGGCTTCGAGCGGGTGATCGACGAGCACGGGCCGACATCGTTCGGGATGTTCAGCTGCTCCAAAGCGACCAACGAGATGAACTACATGGCACAGAAGTTCGCCAGGGTCGCCATCGGCAGCAACAACATCGATAGCTGCAACCGCACCTGACACGCTCCTTCCGTCGCCGGTCTGGCGGCAGTGTTCGGAGCAGGCGGGGGCACCTCGTCATATCAGGAGATCGAGGAAACCGATCTCATCATCCTGTGGGGTTCGAACGCGCGCAACGCCCACCCCATCTTCTTTCACCACCTGTTGAAAGGCGTCCACAACGGTGCCCGCATGCTCGTCGTCGACCCGCGCCGCTCGGAGTCCGCCCAGTGGGCAGACGTCTGGCTCGGTCTCGACGTAGGCACGGACATTCCCCTGGCCAACGCCGTCGGCCGCGAGATCATCTCTGCCGGCCTGATCAATGAGGAATTCGTGTCGAGTGCAACCACCGGATTCGAGGAATACCGGGAGTCGGTCGACCCGTGGACCCTCGAGCGCGCCGAAGAGGTCACCGGAGTGCCCGCCGACGCCATCCGCCAGCTCGCCCACGAGTACGCCACGGCTCCCACCGCACAGCTGTGCTGGACGCTGGGCATCACCGAGCACCACAACGCCACGGACAATGTCCTCGCCCTGATCAACCTGTCGCTACTCACCGGCCACATCGGTCGCTACGGATCTGGCCTCGTCCCCGTGCGAGGCCAGAACAACGTCCAGGGCGGCGGGGATATGGGAGCGCTTCCCAACAAACTGCCAGGGTTCCAGGACGTCGAGAACGACGAACTACGAGGCAAGTTCGAGGCGGTCTACGAAGCCCAGGTCCCCGACACGAACGGGTGGCACCTCTCACAGATGTTCGAGGCGATGGACCGCGGCGATCTCCGCACGCTGTACGTCGTCGGCGAGAACCCCGCCCAGTCCGAGGCCGACACCGGCCACACCGTTGCCATGCTCGAAGGACTCGATTTCATGGTCGTCCAGGACATCTTCATGACGAAGACTGCCGAGTTGGCCGACGTCGTCCTGCCAGCAGCCGCCGGCTGGGCCGAGACAGACGGCACCGTCACCTCCAGCGAGCGCCGGGTCCAGCTGGTTCGCAAGGCCATCGACCCGCCCGGAGAGGCACGGGATGACCTCGAAATCATCCTCGACCTGGCCCGGGCGCTCGGTCACGACTGGGGCACCCCCACTGCAGAAGAGGTCTGGGACGAGCTGCGGTCGCTCTCGCCGATGCACGCCGGCATGTCCTACTCACGACTCGAGGAACTCGGGGGCATCCAATGGCCCTGCCCGGACGAAGACCATCCCGGTGAGTTGTTCCTCCATTCACGCTTGTGGGAGGACCCGCCGCGGGGCCGGCTTGCTCCGTTCATGCCGGTTGATCACTCCCCTCCCGTCGACGAACTGACCACCGACTTCCCCATCAGGTTGACGACAGGCAGGCGCCTCGATTCCTACAACACCGGCGTTCAGACCAGCGGGTACTCCTCACCAATTCGCTGGGGCGAGACGATCGACCTGTCGCCCGAGGACGGCGAACGCCTCGGGGTCGTCGAGGGAGAAGTCGTCAATGTGGTGTCCCGGCGTGGCGAGGTGGAGGCGCCGGTCCGTTTCGATCGCGGTCTCCGCCCCGGTTTGGCGTTCATGACGCTGCACTTCCCTGACGATGTGGCAACCAATGTGCTCACGGCTGATGCCTGGGACCCCAAGTCGGGTACGGCAGAGTTCAAGGCGACAGCAATCCGCGTGGAGAAGGTGGGCTGATGGATCTGAAGTTCCTCGATGCCGCGCCTACAACGGCTGAGATCGCCGCCGTGGATGCCGTGCTCGGAGCGCCGACATCGGGTTGGGAGGGTGGTGAACACACCCCGACCGACGATCGGGTCGCCCGCCTCGGTCACGCTGCGCGCAGCAGGCGCGACGAGTTGTTGCCCGCGCTGCACGCACTGCAAGATGAGATCGGTTGGATCACCAAGGGCGGGCTTGATTACGTGTGTCGTCGGCTGAGCGTGCCCCCCGCTGACGCTTACGGAGTGGCGACGTTCTATTCGCTGTTGTCCGTGAACGAGCGGCCCGTCCGAGTAGCCCATGTCTGCGACGACACCGCGTGTCGCGCCAGCGGCGTCGCCACCATGCTCGACGACCTGGAGAACGGCTGTGGCCCTCCCGGAGTCGCTGCCGACGACGGGATGTGGCTGCGCAGCCCGTGTCTGGGACAGTGCGAGAAGGGGTCGGCCGCCTACATCCAGATTGCTGGGGAAACCAACCCGGTGCTGGCCCCGGTGACCAGCGACCAGATCGCCACGGTCCTTGCCGGCGACACGGCGACTGTTGAACCGGCGATCGCGGTTCCACAAGAAGACGGGCTGTCGCTGCTGACCAGGGTTGATCAGGTCGATCCTCTGTCGCTCCACGACTACCGGTCCTCGGGTGGATATCAGGCGCTGGCGCGTGCCATCGAGATGGGCCCGGATGCCGTGATCGCCGCGATCGAGGCGGCCGGGCTGCGGGGCAGAGGCGGTGCGGCGTTCCCTGCAGCGGTCAAGTGGGCGTCGGTGGCTGACCACCCCGAGCGAACCAAGTACATCGTGTGCAACGCCGACGAATCGGAGACCGGCACATTCAAGGACCGGGTACTGATGGAGGGTGACCCGTTCGCCATCGTCGAGGCCATGACGATCGCCGCGTTTGCCACTGGCGCCGAGGAGGGCTTCATCTACATCCGCGGCGAGTACCCAGCGGCCGAAGCCCGGCTTGCCAATGCCATCCGCCAGACACGCAACGAGGGCCTGCTCGGAGACAGCGTCATGGATGCAGGGTTCGATTTCGACATCCGGATCCGGCGGGGCGCGGGGGCCTACATCTGTGGCGAGGAGACCGCGCTCTTCAACTCGATCGAGGGGTACCGCGGCGAGCCCCGCTCCAAACCTCCCTACCCCACCGACGTCGGCCTGTTCGGCAAACCGACCGTCGTCAACAACGTTGAAACCCTGGCCGCCATCCTTGGCATCGTTCTCGGGACTGCGTCGGGCGACACGAAGCTGTTCTGTCTCAGTGGCGCAATCGGTCGGCCCGGCGTCTACGAGGTTCCCTTTGGCACATCTCTGCGCGAACTGCTGGATCTGGCCGGCGGCGTCGATGGCGAACTCCAGGCTGTCCTCGTCGGTGGAGCTGCGGGCTCCTTCATCGATCTGGACCATCTCGACACCGCGCTGACGTTCGATGCCATGGCAGCCATCGGCGCCTCTCTCGGCTCGGGTGCCGTGATGGTCTTCAACGCGGACGCCGACATGGGGGCGGCCGTCCGGCGGATTGCTGCGTTCTTCCGTGACGAATCGTGCGGTCAGTGTGTTCCGTGCCGGGTGGGGACCGTCCGCCAGGAGGAGGCTCTGGCCCGCATGGTCGGCGGCTCGGACGAAGCCGAGGTCTTGGCTGACCTCGCCGCCGCATTGCGAGACGCCTCGATCTGCGGGTTGGGCCAACTCGCCGCCGAAGCGGTGCAGTCGGCAGTGAAACTGGAGCTACTCAGATGACCATCTTCGACACTCGCACGTGGACGAAGCTCGAACCACCCAAGCGGCAGGTCGAAATCGTCGTCGACGGCAACCCGGTGTCGGTCCCGGAGGACGCCACAATCCTGGACGCGTGTCGCCAGGCCGATGTCGATGTCCCCACGATGTGTTTCGGAGAGAACCTGACGGCACGCAACGCCTGCCGGGCATGTGTGGTCGAGGTCGAGGGCGAGCGGGTGCTCGCTCCGTCGTGCTCCAGACAGGTCGACGGTGGGATGGTGGTGTCGACCGATTCGGATCGAGTCCAGACCAGCCGCAAGGTCGTGCTCGAACTGCTGGCGTCATCGGTTGACCTGTCGCTCGCAGGCATGGACGAGTGGATGGACCGCTATGGAGCCGACCGTCATCGATATGGCCCTCCCGGAGGTTCTCCCGGTGACCCGACCCACCCCGGTCACCACACCGAGCCGGACGGAACAACGGCGGCGGCGGTCGCCCAGGACCCGGTCGTCGACAACGACCTGTACGTCCGGGATCTCGAAAAGTGCATCCTCTGCTACCAGTGCGTGGACGCCTGCGGCGTCGAGGCACAGAACACGTTCGCCATCACCGTCGCCGGCCGCGGGTTCGACGCCCGCATCGCCACCGAGTTCGCCGTCGACCTCGGGTCATCAGCCTGCGTGTTCTGTGGCAACTGTGTCGGGGTGTGCCCCACCGGAGCACTCATGGGGTCGGTCGAGTTCGAGATGCGAGCCGATGAGACCTGGAGCGAATCCGATCAAACGGTCACCCGCACCGTGTGCTCGTTCTGCGGCGTCGGGTGCAATCTCGATCTGCATGTACAGGACAACCGGGTGGTCAAGGTGACGTCGCCCGGCGATCACTCAGTCACCGACGGGCATCTGTGCATCAAAGGCAGGTTTGGCTGGGAACACATCCAGTGAACGATGCCGTAGTTCCGGTTTCGGTGACGCGTGTGCGCGGCGACACAACAGTCGACGCTGCCGACCACGTCGTCGCCGAGGAGCCGATGGAGATCCGCCTGGCCGGGGTCCCGATCGCCGTGGTGATGCGAAGTCCCGGTGACGACGAGAACCTCGTCCTGGGTTTCGCACTCACCGAAGGCATCATCTTGTCACCCGACGAGCTTGCGGGTGTGTCTGGAGCCGAAGGTCGATATGAGCTGACCCTCGCCGATGGCGTGACGGTGGATCCCGAGCAATTCCGTCGCAACCTCTACGCCTCTTCGTCGTGCGGGGTGTGCGGCAAAGCGTCCATCGACGCAGTCCGGGTGACGGCGCGGCCTGTCCGCGCTCCCCTGCACCTACCGACCGATGTCATCCTGGATCTCCCTCGAACGATGCGCCCGAGTCAGGCCGCGTTCGAGACCACCGGGGGTATCCATGCCGCTGCCGTCTTCGACCTCGACGGGAACCTGCTCGACCTCTACGAAGATGTGGGACGCCACAACGCCGTAGACAAGGTCGTCGGCTCATGCTCGCGACGGATGTGGCCTCTCAAGGACACCATCCTGATGGTGTCGGGGCGGGTGTCGTTCGAAATCATCCAGAAGGCCGGTGTCGCAGGCATTCCGGTCGTGTGCGGCATCTCGGCGCCGTCCTCGCTGGCTATCGAGCTCGGACGCGAACTGGGGATGACCGTCATCGGCTTCCTTCGCGACGACGGCTACAACCTCTACACCTGACGCTCAACCTCGCAGCGAAGCGATCCCTGCCACTACCTCGTCGATCTCTGCGTCGCCCATGCCAACCCACAGGGGAAGAGACAGAACCCGATGCTCGATGTCTTCGGTGACAGGCAATGACCCGACGAAACCGAGGTCCTGGTACGCCCGGTGACGATGCACCGCCGGCGAGAAATAGGGGCGGGTGTCGATACCCAGCTCGGAAAGGCCCGAAGCCAGGTCGTCACGGCTCGTGCCAAAGGCGTCTTCGACGATGATCGTGAAGTCTTTGTAGGACGCCCGGCAGCCTTCCGGGACGGTTTGGGTACGGATGCCTTCGAGATCGGAGAGGCGCTCTCGGTAGCCATCGACCACCGTCCACCGGGCCTCAAGGACGTCGTCGAGCATCTCGAGGCTGCGAATCCCGATTGCGGCGCTCGTTTCCGGCATGCGGCCGTTCAGGCCGGGGGTAATCGTGTCGTACGAACCGTCGTTGCCGTACTCGTTCAAGATACGGATTCGAGCTGCAAGCTCGTCGTCTCCGGTGGTGACGAACCCACCCTCGCCCGTGATCAGAGTCTTGGTGGGCGTCGTCGAGAACGCCGAAGCCGTCCCCCGCATCGCCAGCGACTTGCCCCCGCATGACGAACCGACCCCATGAGCGGCGTCGAACACCAGTGGCACACCGGCATTGACCGCGATCTCGTCCACGGAAGGATCAACCGCCACACCAAACACGTGCACCCCGATGATGCCCGTCGTCCGAGGCGTCACCGCCGCGGCGACTGCTTCCGGATCGACGGTCAGAGTGTCCGGGTCGATGTCGACGAATACCGGCGTCCCGCCTGCCCACGAGAGGGCCGTCGCCGTCGCCAGGAACGTGAACGAAGGAAGAATCACCTCTCCCTGAAAACCCAGGGTGCGGTACAGATAGGCGAGTCCAACCGTGCAGCTGGAAGTCGCAACGACGTTGGGAACGGCAAGCCGCTTGCTCAGGGCTTCTTCGTAGCGGCCGACAAAGGGCCCCTTGGTGAGCCACCGCGAGGCGACGATCTCGCGGACGTCATCGGCTATGAGATCGGCGTCAGGGAGCGCGGGACGCGCATACGGGACAGGCAAGGGGGTTCCTCTCGGTACGGCTGCGCAAGCCTACAAGCAGGCCACGGGGAGGCGGGTCACTCCTCTTCGGGGGGCCGGGCAATCGGATCGTCACGGGGGTGCCCTTCGACGCCCGAGCCCTTCAGCACGACACCGACCGACCACCCGAGGATCTTGATATCCATGATCGGAGACTGGCGATCCAGATACTCCAGATCGAGGTCGATCCGCTCGGCCCATGCGATGGCATTGCGACCCTTCACCTGGGCAAGCCCGGTGACTCCGGGCTTGACACACATCCGACGTCGTTGACGCTCGTCGTAGCGATCGACCTGGTACCGCAGCGTCGGCCGAGGCCCAACGACGCTCATC
>JABDMN010000320.1 GCA_013001485.1 Acidimicrobiia bacterium | reverse complement strand
TGGCCCGGGTCCTTCGTGATGATCATGGTGGACGGGTCGAACGTTCCGGTGTCGTTGGAGAGGACGTCGACGATGACGGACTGGTCCTCTTCAGTCGCTGTGGCATCGTCAACGGCACCCGGTGGCTCAGGCGGCACCGTCGTTGTGGTCGTCGTCGTGGTGGTGGTCGGTGCCGTGGTGGTCGTCGTGGTCGTCGTGGTTGTCGTAGGCGCCGCGGTCGTCGTGGTGGTTGTCGTCGGAGGCGCCGTCGTTGTCGTTGTGGGAGCTGTGGTCGTTGTGGTTGCCTCAGTTGTCGTCGACGGTTCAGTCGTGGTCGACGGTTCAGTCGTGGTCGATGAAGCCGTGGTCGTGGTGGTCGATGCTTCGGTGGTGGTCGAGGAAGCGCCGGCAGAGGCGACGATCACAGGAGCGGCCGCCAGGGTCATCGAGGTCTCGGGAATCGTGACCACCAGGTCGGTGCACCCGGCGTCCGCACAGCTCTCGAGAGTGAACTGATCCTCACCGAACGAGCCGGGGTCGGGCAGGTACCAGGGATTGCCGTCGGCGTCGAAGACGACCGTTCCGTCGGAGGGTGGCGACACGAGCGCCAGGACCCCGTCGCCTCCGTCGATCTTCATTCCGCGATCTGTGGAGAGCATCGTGGCATCCCCGTCGGGCGAGACCTCGATCTCCTCATCGATGCACTCACCTTCCGGACCGCAGACCCTGTAGGCGACGATCACTGACTCGTCATCGGCCGGCGTGATCACCAATCGGCCGGCCTCAACGACGATGCTGCCTGTGTCTGGCACGGCCGTCACCTCGAGCGTCGACGGGTCGAGCCCGGACGCCTCGGGAGCCACGGAGATCGTGATCGGCTCTGGACCGGCGTCCCCGACCGACAGCGCTCCGAGGGCCATCATTCCCACAAGCGCGAACCCGGATGCCGTCACACCAGCGGCCCCCGAGGGCACTCGTGATGCGTTTCCGAGCAGCGGAACCTGCGCCATCAGCGCAAGAGGGCCCATCACCCATCGCAGCTTGCCCAGGGCGACATTGAGAAAGGCACGCACGACAGCGGGGTCGAACTGCGACCCGGCGCATCGCGCCAATTCGCGACGGGCGGCAGCGGCAGAGATCGGCTTCTGGTAGCTGCGCAATGCCGTCATCGAGTCGTAGGCATCGGCAACCGCAACGACTCGAGCACCAATCGTGAGGTCCTCGCCTGCCGCTCCGGCCGGGTAGCCGCGCCCGTCCCAGCGCTCGTGGTGCTGCAAGATGGCGGTCGCGTACTCACCCAGGAAGTCGTGGAGGGGCCGCGTGAGCTCGAAACCGTCTGCGGGGTGATGGCGGATCTCCTCCCACTCGTCCTCGGTGAGGTTGCGGTCACGATTGAGGATCTCGGCGGCAACGGTGAGTTTCCCAACATCGTGCAAGAGCGACGCCCAGCGCAGCAGGTTGCGCTCGTCCTCGGCCATTCCCATCTCGTCAGCAATGAGATCTGCGTAGGCGCGGGTGCGCTCGGCATGTCCTCTCGTGATCCGGTCATGCCCGGCAAGGGCCGCCGACAGCGACAGGATGAACTCGCTCGCCCGTGTCGGGTCGTCGTCGACACCGTGGTCACGCGCCGTTGAGACCTGGCGGCGCAGCAAACGGGTGGAGCCAGAGCGCAGCGCAACCCGGAACCGCGACGGGGCACGATCGGGGAATGCCAGAGAAAGGTTGAGAAGTACGGCCAGTGGAAGGGCTTTGCGGGCAAGCCGCTCCATGACCCACACCGTTGTGAAGGTGGCAGCAATGAGAATCGCCCACCAGGCAACCGTCTGCCCGACTCCGTCCGGAGTGAACAAGACCCTCGAGACCGCCAGGCCCATGAGAATGGCTGCCACAACGGGCACCAGGAATACGACGGCGCGAACGACCGTCGACAGAATGGGCCGGCTTTCCCACCGTTCGCCGGCTCGCGTTGTGCGCATATTCATACCCGCGTCCTAACCCCCCAATCGAACGCGCACGCTGGACCATCGATTCGCCCGGAATCTGATGTCCGCCACAGATTGTAGCAGTTCGACCACTGAGAATCACATAGAATCTCGGGCGGCCTGTACTGGGGCTGATCGGTAGCATGCCGCCCGTGGTGAACGAGACGACCGGCCCAGACGACGGCTTTGGCAGCAATGCCTGGCTCGTCGACCAGATGCAGAGGCGATTCCTCGACGACCCTGCCTCGGTGAGCGCCGAATGGCATGCCTATTTCTCGGGCGAGGCCGTCTCAGCCGACCCGGTGGCCACGCCTACAGCTCCCGACGCGGCGGCGCCCGCGGGTCCGGTCGCGGCGGCGCCAGCGGCTCCGGCAGTTCCGGTAGCTCCCGTAGCCCCGGTAGCCCCCACTCCTGCAAACGATCCCGGGGAGCCCGAATCTGCGGAGATCCGAGGCCCGGGGAAGGTCATCGTGGAACGCATGGAGGCGAGCCGCGAACTACCCACGGCCACCTCGGTCCGCACGTTTCCGTCCAAGCTCCTCGAGGTCAATCGCCGCATCATCAACAACCAGCTCACCCGCTTTGGAGGCGGCAAGGTCAGCTTCACCCACCTCATCGGCTGGGCAGTCGTCAAGGCTGTGACCGCTCGCCCGGCGATGAACACGTCGTACCGGGAGGTCGACGGCAAGCCGCACAGGGTGACGCCGGCGAACGTGAACCTCGGGTTGGCCATCGACATGGAGCGGAAGGACGGAACCCGCACCCTTTTGGTTCCGAGCATCAAGAGCGCCGACACCATGACCTTCCAGGAGTTTTGGGGTGCATACGAGGACGTCGTCAACCGCTCCCGGACCGGGAAGATCACGCCAGACGACTTCGCCGGCACCACGATCACCCTCACCAACCCGGGAACCGTCGGAACGGTGCAGTCGGTGCCACGGCTCATGCCCGGCCAGGGAACCATCGTCGGCGTTGGTGCCATCGGCTATCCACCGGAGTACCAGGCAGCTGACTCCCGGGTGCTCGCCCAAACCGGGGTCGGGCGAGTCATCACGATGACGTCCACGTATGACCACCGGGTGATTCAGGGAGCCGAAAGCGGGCTGTTCCTGCGGCGCGTCCACCAGCTCTTGCTCGGCGAGGACGGGTTCTACGACGAGATCTTCGAGGCGATGGGCATCCCCTATGTGCCCGCTCGATGGGCGGACGACACGAACCCGGAGCCCGGAAGCAGACCTTGGGCGGAGAAGCAGGCCCGGGTGTTCCAGCTGATCAACATGTATCGGGTCCGCGGCCATCTCATCGCCGACCTCGATCCGCTTCGCCAGGAACCTCCCGCCATCCACGCCGAGCTCGACCCGATCACCTACGGCTTGACCATCTGGGACCTCGACCGGGAGTTCGCTACCGGAAACCTTGGCGGCAAAACGCAGATGACGCTTGGGAACATCCTGGGAACAGTGCGCGACGCCTACTGCCGCACCATTGGCATCGAGTACATGCACATCCAGGAGCCCGATCAGAAGCGGTGGATCCAGGTGCACGCCGAGGGACGCACAGATGAGCCCGACGACGAGGCCAAACGCCGCATCCTGAAGAAACTCACTCAGGCTGGGGCTTTCGAGCGGTTCCTGCAC
>JABDMN010000300.1 GCA_013001485.1 Acidimicrobiia bacterium | reverse complement strand
GCGTTGGTGTACTCGAGGCCGAAGCGCTCCGGCAGCGAGAAGTCCACCTGGATGGTCGACATCTGCCAGCGGCGCCCGATGGCGTCCTTCACGTGCACGTCGATCTTGGGTCCGTAGAAGGCGCCTTCGCCCTCTGCGATATTGAACGGGACCTCGGCTGCTTCAAGAGCGTCCTGGAGGGAGCGCTCAGCGACCTCCCATAGCTCGAGTTCTCCGACCCACTTCTCCTCGGGGCGGGTCGACAGGTCCGCCTCGAACTCGTCGAAGCCGTAATCCTTCAGCAACGTCAGTACGAAGTCGAGGTGCAGCGCCAGCTCGGCGGCCACCTGGTCACGGCGACAGAACGTGTGGCTGTCGTCCTGGGTGAAGCCGCGAGCCCGCAGCAGGCCGTGGATCACTCCGCTGCGCTCGTTTCGGTACACGGTGCCCAGCTCGGAGAACCGCAGGGGAAGCTCGCGGTATGACCGGCCTCGCGACTTGTAGATCAGCACATGGAAGGGACAGTTCATCGGCTTGACGCGGTACTCGTCGTCGTGGTCCATCTCGATCCCGGGGTACATGTTCTCGGCGTAGAAATCGAGGTGGCCCGACGTCTGCCACAACCCCGCCTTGGCGATGTGAGGGCTGTTGACGAAGTCGAACCCGAACTCTTCGTGGATTCGATCGCTGTGGTCCTCCACCATCTTGCGCAACATCCCACCCTTGGGGTGCCACACCGCAAGACCGCTGCCCAGGTCGGACGGGAACGAGTACAACTCGAGCGCCTGGCCGAGGCGGCGATGATCTCGCTTCTCGGCCTCCTCGAGTCTGTTGAGGTATTCCTCGAGGGCCTTCTTGGACTCCCACGCCGTGCCGTAGATCCGCTGCAGCTGAGGGTTCTTCTCATCTCCCCGCCAGTAGGCGCCGGCCGTCCTCAGCAGCTTGACCGCTTTGAGGCGGCCCGTCGACGGCACGTGGGGACCACGACAGAGATCGACGAAACCGTTGTTGCGGTAGACGCTGACGGCGTCCTCGCCTGCTCCCTCCTCGGGATCCACGGAGTCGATGATCTCGAGCTTGAACGGATGGTCGGTGAACATGTCCCGACCGGCTTCAGCGGTGATGTCCTCACGAACGAACGGCTGGTCCTCGGAGATGATCTCGGCGATCCGGTCCTCGATGGCCGTCAGGTCATCAGGGGTGAAAGGCCGACCGATGTCGAAGTCGTAATAGAACCCGTCGGTGATAGGTGGACCGATGCCAAACGTCGCTCCCTCGAAGAGATCGAGCACCGCTTGCGCCATGACATGTGCCGCCGAGTGCCGCAGCACATGGCGGCCCTCTTCGGTGGAATCCGTGATCACGCTGAAGGCCCCACCGGCATCGAGCGGGCGAAACACGTCGTACTGAGCACCGTCGACAGTCACGGCGACAGCTGCCTTGGCGAGGCGGGCTCCGATGCCCTCGGCGATCTCGAGGCCCGTCGTACCCGGCGGGTACTCGCGAACCGAGCCGTCGGGCAATGTGAATTGGAGAGCCATGGTCACCTCTGGGTGGCGGGTCCGGAAGGTTAGGACCGAATTCCCCCCGGGCGGTCGATCTTCATGGAACAATGCACCCGTGCCAGGGCACCTGACCGCCGTGGCCGGAAAAGGGGACGACGCGTCGTATGACACCACATGATCTCGCGGAGCGGCTCGCTCGCGGGGGAAGCGTCCAGGAACTCACCGGCGGAGAGCGGCCGATCAACGCCAACCGGTTGTTCCGCATCTGGGTGGAAGAGGGCAGCCGCATCGTCAAGGTGTACGGCACCCCTGCCCGCGAGCGGCGCGAGCGCCATGCACTCGACGCTCTCGCCGGTTTGACCGGCCTGCCCACCCTCGTCGATTCGGGCGCCGAAGGCGACATCCATTGGGCACTGTTCGAGGACGCCGGCCAGTGGAGCCTCGCCACCCTGCCTGAGAACCCGGCGCTGGCACGCCGCGCCGGAGCCATCCTCGCCGGTCTCCACAACTCGGAGACCGAACTGATGACCAACATGACCCGCGGCATCGACCAGGAGTGGATCTCTGTCGACTTCATCTCGACGTTCAAGCGCCTGGCCCGCTACCGGGGGCGAATCGGCCTGTCCTCGGAGCTCATGGAGGCCGCCCGGGGGGTTCGCCCGCCATTTGCCTCACCACCGCGGTCCGCCCACACCAACGCCACCCCCGACAACTTCCTCGTCGACGATGACGGGCAGGTGACGTTGATCAACTGGGAGTGGGCGACCCTCGCCCCTCCCGAGTGGGATCTGTCGAAGGCCATCTGGCTAGCGGGCCTCGAGTCGGGCCCTGCATCGGCGGCTGGCATCGAGGAGGGCTACGGCAAGGAGATCGACCAGGCTCAGCTCGATCGCTGGACGGTCTATCACTCCGGCATGATGTTGGTTGCCGAAGCCGAGAACCGCATCTCGGGTCGGCTCGCCGGGCTCGACCATCTCATCGGCGAATTGCAACGCGCAGTGGCCGGTGCCACGTCCGCGCTGTCCTGAATTCACTGGGGAAATCCTCGGTTCTCGCGCGCTCCGCGCGTAACGTTGGTGTCACTCGACTCAGACCCCGACGACAGGCAGGCACCTCCCATGCTCACCATCGCGTTCGCCCTGGCACTCGCAGTCACCATCCTGGCCACGATCCCACGTTCGCCACA
>JABDMN010000298.1 GCA_013001485.1 Acidimicrobiia bacterium | reverse complement strand
GTTCACACCGTCGTAGAGAACAACACCGTGGCGGCCGTTGGGGACGAGCGTGGTGCCGTCTTCTCCGAGGCCAACCATGTTGCTGTGGATGACGTTGCCGGTCAGATCGTTGTCGAGTTCGATACCGTCGTTGGCATTGCCCGACAGCACGTTCCCGGATCCCGGTTGTCCAATGATGTTGTTGCTGCTGGTACTACCGAGAGCAATGCCGTCCTGACCGTTGGGAAGCGGTGCATTGCCCGTGAAATCAGTCCCGAAATAGTTTCCGATGACCGTGTTGCCGTTCGACTCGAAGATCAGCAGTCCGTCGGCGGTGTTTCCCGAGACCACGTTGCGATCCGCTGCATCCGTTCCACCCACCAGGGTGGGGCCGGAGCCGGTCCCGAGATCGATCCCGTTACCACCGTTGCCCCGATCCAGTCGCAGACCTGAGGCATCGGTTCCGAGATGGTTGCCGGCAATCACCAGACCTGAGGCCCCGGCGTCCACATTGATTCCGTCGTCACCGAAGCGGTTGATGGCCAGACTTCGGATCTCACAATTATCTCCGGTCACCGTCAGGCCATCGGCGGTGCCCCCGGCCGACGTTCCGTTCAGCTCCACCACCGGAGTTGATGTCCACCCCGATTGTGTCGTGCCGTCGAGGGTGATGGTCGTGGCAAGCGGCGGAAGAATCCCCCCGGGAGAGATGGTCCACACACCGCCGCTGTGACCGGGGTCGCCTACTGGAATATCGAATTCGATGACGCCGCCACCGTTGGCATTGGCCTGACCTATGGCGGCCCGGAGCGTGCATTCCGGATCGGCACCGACGGTGCCGCCGGTGTCACAGACGCCGTCACCGAGGACCAGGTCCCCGAGGTCGCCGGTCGAGTTGACGACCATCGGACCCGTGACGGTCACGTTGCCACCGAACTCAGAAGTCATGAAGCCGAAGGTCATCGCCGTCAGCTCGTCTCCCGACACGACCGGGGCCGCTAGAGACGCGAGCGGGATAGTGAACTCGAAGCGCTCCGTAGTCGTATCTTCTCCCTGCAGCAGACCGTTGACGGCTCCAGGTCCATACGATCCTGGGTCGGGGTCGGAGTCGTCGACCGAGCCTTCAACCATCGTGACCAGCCAGGTCTCGCCCTCACCGAATCCCGTTGGGTCGGGGTCGGCAAGGTAGAGCTCGATGCTGGCGCCGGCCTTCACCCACCCGGTTATCACCAGGTCAGTGCCGAGGATCTCGGCCGTGTCGAGGACCGGATAGTTGAGGAGGCCATTGGCGCCGAGGTCGGCGTCGCCGTCGTCGTTCAAGGTGACAAACGGTGCCGTTAGCGGATCATCACCACTCTTGAGTAGATCGATACCGATCTGTCCGGTGCCGGTGCCGTTGCCGGAGAAGCTGTTGCGGGTGATGACGATTCCGCTCAGGGTGTCCCTGACAACAACCCCGGCGCCGTAGTTGTCACTGATGACGTTGCGCTGGATGCTGGTGGATGAGCCCCACACCTGGATGCCGTGGGGCCGAGTGGCACCCCAGCCGTTCAGCGTGATCGTGTTGTCCTCGTAGGCGATCAGCGAGGTCGAGCTGCTGAAGATGCCGCTGGCGTTGTCTACGACGAGGTTGCCAATAACGTCGCCACGGATCCAGACACCCGCTGGATTGCCAATCGGGTCGACGATGCCGTTGCGGCGGATCTCGTTCCGCAGCACGGTGCCGTCGCCGGCGGCCGAGTTGAAGTCGACGCCTGCTCCCCCGGCGAAACCGATGAGGTTGTCGCGAACGATGGCGAAGTCGGTCTCACGCATGGTGAGGTTCTTCTGGCCGCTACGGGCAGCTCCGGGATCGGTGAACGAGGCGGGACCCGTTCCGATCACGTTGAATTCGACGAGAGATCCCGTGAAGTCTGGATCGGTGTTGAAGTTGGTTCCGTACCGCACATTGGCGTCGAAGCTGCTCGCCGAATCCCCAAAGCCCCAGATCGAGACATGACGGAGAACGGCATCGTCGGCTTCGAAGACGAGCCCTGTGGGCAGAACTGTGGTGCCACGATCGTTCCAGATCTCCAGCTCAGGGTCGAGTTTGGGAGTGGTGTACGTGCCGTCGGTACCGACTGCTACTCCCGCGCCAATCTGGGCCGTATTCGGATCGAGCAGCGTGGAGCCGTCCGCGAGGTCGAAGGCGCGCCCGTCGATAGTTGTCGCGTCACCAGTGATGGTGGGCAGCAAATCAGTGACGGCCACCCTCCACCAGTCGTTGGTTCCGTCGGTGGCGTTGGTCGGCTCGACCGGAACGAACCGCATGGCGTTGGCTCCGGCGATGGCGTTGGCGTTCTGAATGAACTGGCGCAACGAACCTTGCACCGTCCGGTTGTTCGCTCCGTCGTCGTCGGTGGTATCGCCGCCTCGGGTGTTGACCACCACATTGAACGAGAACCCGAAGTCGACCCCGGTGACGTCGGCACCAGCGACGGCGAATACCGACTGGTGCTTCTTGATAGTCGGGACGTTGTCGGACAAGGAGCCCGTAAGTCCACCGTAGCACGGGCCCGCAGCGGGGTTCCCTGCGGAACCACCCGCGCCATCGGCGCAGAAGGCGTCGATCGGCCCATACGTTTGCTCCGCCCAAATGTCGCCGACGGTTGCGGCCGGGTCCTGGGCGGACGGAATCGTGCGAGAGTCGACGACCACCTGGTACGTGTCGTCGCCAAGGCCCGTAAACGAGTAGCCACCCGACCCATCGGTAGTTTCCGTACCGACTAACCCGCTGCCCCCGTCATAGAGCCGGACAGTGACCCCGAGCGCCCCCGGATTGTTGGCATCCCCGACAGTCCCATCGTTGAGCACGTCGCCGGCGATGTCCTCAAAGACGGTTCCGGAAATCGAGTAGGTCGATAGCGGTGACCCGGCGATGCCGTCCCATAGGAAGTAGAACGGCTGAAAATCGGACAGGCCACTGTTGCTCTCCACCTCGGATGGCGTGCCCCAGGCTGACCCGTTCCAGTGGGTCATGTTTATGTCACCGGCGGCATCGTTGGTGGCCAGCATCATCTCGTCGGTGGCCGGGTCCGCGAAAAGCGTGACGGAGTTCGGCACGGCCCCGACGTCGGGCCCGACGGCCTGGCCACTCCATGCCCCCGACCCGGGCCAGGTCCGGTAGGCGACCGAATTGCTATTGATGCCGTAGGTGGCAATGGCCAAGCCGGTCGTGCCTTCGAACGCCACATCCACGCCAGGATGATTGCCGCTAGGAGTAGCGGCCGCGCCGGCGACGGTCGTCCACGATGTCCCGTCATGGGCGGCCAGCCAGACGTCGTCGTTGTAGGTGCGGACCCCCAGAGCTATGCGATCGCTCGTCGGGTCGCCGGCTAGGCGATTCCATCTCGGATTGCCGCTCATCCCTCCCGGCCTGGTGACAGTCTCCGGCCCGCTCCACACGGTGCCGTTCCAACGCCTCACCACCGAGTCGGCCCCCTGGGCATCGACGACAACCGAGGATCCTGACTGCTGTTCGTAGGCAACATCAATGTCGAAGGAGTCGCCACCGCCGGCATGCAGGGTGACGCTGTTTCCCCAGGTCGATCCGTTCCAAACGAGGGCATAGTCCTGGCCCCCACTGTTGCTCACCGCCAGCGTCATTTCATCCGAGCGCGGACTTGCGGCCAACATGAGGTGGACCGGCTCACCGCTGAGCGGAGTCGTGATGGTCTGGGGGCCCGACCATACCAAACCGTTCCACACTCGGTAGCTGAGGCCGGTGGTCCCGGTGGTGCCGTTGTTCCACACGACGACCCCGTCTCCGCTGAGCGACTCGTACGCCGTGGCCAGTCCCCAGTTCCACGCCACTCGACCGGTCGCAAGGTTGTTGAAGGGCAAGGCGGCCCAGTCGGTTCCATCCCACATCTCGCCGGCAATCGTGCCGGTATCCGTCATTCCGAGCACGATGGCCTCGTCCCGCGTGGGTGCCTCGGCACCCTGGATGATCCGGAACTGACCGACACCTTGTGAGGCGAAAGGCGACCCGAATCCTGTTCCATTCCACGTGGCGTAGAACGGTGTGGTCGTGCTGTTGCGCCGCCAGAGGGCCATTGGAGTGGTGGGCGATGAAGGCGCCGCCTCCTCGTAGGCGCCGATGTCGCAGAACGGTCCAGTGGTGTCTTGTTCGTAGTCGATCGGGCGGGGTTCGCCTCGCTGGTCGGTGTTGTTGTCGGGGCCGACGCACACGGTGTCATCTCCGGCGTCGATGGCCGGGCTGCTGGCACCGATGGCGTGGGTCTGAGTGAACCCCCCGTTGTCGGCCAACGCCTGCAGTAGCGGATCGGCCCCCTGCTGGTCGCTGCCGATCCAGCCGGAAGAATCACCGATGTCGCCGATGATGTTGTAGCCCTGGCTCTCGATCGACCCGGTGGCGTCGGGATTCGTCGGGGAGATGTTCCCGGCAATGATCGTGTTCAACGGATAGATGTGAGAGCCGCCGTTACCGTCCATGATCCCGCCGTGATTCGGTGAATCGTTGTCTGTGATGGTGACGTTGGTCAGCCATGTGTCGCCGGTGTTGGACAGGGCACCGGCCTGAGTCGTGCCGGTATTGCCTGTGATCGTCGAGTTGACCACGATCAGATCGCCGGTATTGCGAAGGCCACCACCCATTGTTGAGGTGTTCGTGTGGAGCAACACCCGGCTCAACGTGGCCGTGCCGTTGTTGCGAACGGCTCCCCCCGAAAGCGACGAGTTCCAGGAAATCTCAGCATCGGTGACCGTGACGGTCCCCTGATTCTGAATGGCACCACCGTCACCGACGGCAGTGTTGGCGGTCAGAACCGCCTGTGACACGTTGAGCGTGGTACCCCACTCAACCAGGAACGCCCCGCCGTTCCCCGAGGTGGATCCTCCGGTGACCGTCAGACCAGACAGGCTCGCGGTTCCCGAAACGACATGAAAGGCTCGGTCGATGCCATCCGCATCGACCATGGTGGAGGAGGCACCCGCTCCAGTGATGGTGACATCGCTGTCGAGGTCCAGGTCACCCGTCGCAGCAGAGTCCTCCCCCGTGCCACCGATCGACAATGTGAATATCCCGGCCGGAAGGGTGATCTCGTCGATCGCCGACGCATTCGCTTCCTGGATCGCCGCCCGCAACGTGCACTCGGGATCGGGGCCGACCAGGTTGCCGGTATCGCACAATCCGTCCCCGATGTTGTTGTCGACCACGTCGGCGGTCGAGTTGACGGTGAAGGATACGGCCGGTGGTGCCACCGCTGGCGTGACCGTGATCTCGACGTTGGCCACGTTCGACGGATCCGTCCCATCAGTTGCGCGGTAAGTGAACGTGTCGCTGTTGGAAGGAGACCCGTCATGGGTGTAGGTGAAGGTGCCGTCGGCGTTGAGTGTCAGCGTTCCGTTGGCCGGGCCGCTCACCGGTTGGATGCCGGGCGTAACTCCATCCTCGTCTAGGACCGAGAGCGGGTCGCTGTCTGGGTCCGAGTCGTTGTCAAGGATCGACCCCAAGGCGCTGAACTTCTCGACGCGGTCGTTCCCAGTGTCGGCTAGATAGACGGTTCCTGCCCCATCGACCACTATTCCTTCTGGATCCTTGAGGTCTCCCGGACCGGCTCCCGAGGTACCCCACTTGGCAAGGAAGATCCCGTTCGAGTCGAACTTCTGGACCCGATGCGCACCGGTGTCGACCGTGTAGATGTTGCCGGCGTCATCGACCGACACCCCTGCCAAATTGTTGAATTGCCCATCACCGGAACCTGGCGTCCCCCACTCCAAAAGGAACGTCCCGTTCGTATCGAACTTCTGGATGCGGTCGTTCTTCGTGTCGGCCACATAGACAATTCCTGCGCCAGTGACCCCAAGTCCGTAGGGAGCGTCGAGCTCTCCCGGCAAGCTCCCCGACGCCCCCCACTTGGTGAGGAACGTGCCATCTGAGTCGAACTTCTGAATCCGGTTTCCGTTGCGATCCGCCACGTAGATGTTCCCGGCGTCATCGATCGCCACCCCTGCTGCCTCGCCGAACTGTCCGTCACCGGTGCCCGACGAACCCCACTCCAGAATGAACGTCCCGTCCGAGTCGAACTTCTGGATGCGGTCGTTCGCGGTGTCGACCACGTAGACGTTTCCTGAACCGTCAACGCCGACAGCTTCGGGGTTGGAGAACTGACCCGGGCCGGTCCCCGGCGTACCCCACTTGGTGAGGAACGTGC
>JABDMN010000296.1 GCA_013001485.1 Acidimicrobiia bacterium | reverse complement strand
AAGAGCCACGACGAGTACACCTACTTCCACTCCGTGAACACGTCGATCCTGGCGCTGGCCCTGGGACGCCTCGTCGGCCTGGAGAGGGACGATCTCCTGCCCATCGGTATGGGCAGCTTGCTCCACGACATCGGCAAGGTGGCTGTGCAACCGGAGACGCTGCAGCACCCCGGACGTCTCGATGACGATCAGTGGCGCGAGATCCAGTTGCATCCCCAGGAAGGTGCCCAGGCGATCATGGCCGCCCAGGGACCCGGACACGAGCTCGCCGCAACGATTGCGTTCGAACATCACGCACGCTTCGACGGTAAGGGGTATCCGGCCGTCAACCGTGAGCGTCGACCTCACGTGTTCTCCCGTCTGGTCGCGGTGTGCGACACCTACGACGCCATAACGACCCGACGTTCCTACCGCCGTGCCGAGACCCCCAACCGTGCGTTGCGCGTGTTGCTCACAGGGATGGGAGGTCACTACGACCCCGACCTGGTGCGTGTGTTCATCAAGATGATGGGCGTCTACCCGACAGGCTCAATCCTTCGCGACACCACCGGCAGCCTGGTGATGGTGGCCCCTCATGAGGGCGGCCAGGCCGAGGAGCTTCCCGGTTTGCTGGTCCGCACCGCAGGGGGCGAGCTCCTCGACGTCCCGGAGCCGCAGCCGATCATCATGGCCAACGTGGTCGAACAGATCCTCCCGGCCGACGCCGGTTTCGACCCTGCCGCGCTTCTGGAGTACGCCGCCTAGACGGCCTGGCCCCGAAGACAGAGCTGGGTCGAATTGGTCCATGCCTCCACTACCATCGGAGACTCATGTCCATCTTCAGCAGAGTCCTGCGCGCAGGCGAGGGCAAGGCGCTGAAGGAACTCCAGGATCTGGTTGACCGAGTCAACGACCTCGAAACCGAGATCGAAGCGCTCAGTGACGCCGATCTGAAGGCCAAGACCGCAGAGTTCCGCAAGCGCCTCGCCGACGGCCAGAGCCTCGATGACGTCGCCCCCGAGGCGTTCGCCGTGGTCCGCTCAGCCTCGCAACGCGTCCTTCATCAGCGGCCCTACGACTCTCAGGTGATCGGCGCCGGAGCACTGCACCGGGGCATGATCGCCGAGATGCGCACCGGTGAGGGCAAGACACTGGCATCCACCATGCCGACGTATCTGAATGGCTTGTCGCACGGAGGGGTCCACATCGTGACGGTCAACGACTACCTGGCCATGGGTGACGCCGAGTGGATGGGCAACATCCACCGCTTCCTCGGCCTCGAGGTCGGGCTCATCCAGGCGAACCTCACTCCTGCCGAGCGCCGACCGCAGTACCAGGCCGACGTCACATACGGCACCAACAACGAGTTCGGCTTCGACTACCTGCGAGACAACATGGCAATGCGCCCCGAGGACATGGTCCAAAAGGGACATGCCTTCGCCATCGTCGACGAGGTCGACTCGATCCTCGTGGACGAGGCACGAACGCCGCTCATCATCTCCGGGCGCGTGGGCGAGACCGGCAAGTGGTATCGAGACTTTGCCCGCATCACATCGCGGCTCCTGGTCGACGTCCACTACGAGGTCGACGAGAAGAAGCGGCAGGTCTTCACCACCGAGGCTGGTGTTTCCCGGGTGGAAGAGATCCTGGGCGTCGAGAACATGTACGACCACGCCAACGTCGACCTCATCCATCACCTCGATGTGGCGCTCAAGGCGCTGGCTCTTTACGAGAAGGACGTCGACTACATGCTCGCCGGGGGCGAGGTGAAGATCGTCGACGAGTTCACGGGTCGTGTCCTCGAGGGACGCCGCTACTCCGAGGGTCTACATCAGGCGATCGAGGCCAAAGAGGGCGTCAAAATCAAAGAGGAGAACCAGACGCTCGCCACGATCACGCTTCAGAACTACTTCCGTATGTACGAGAAGCTCGCCGGCATGACCGGCACCGCCAAGACCGAGGCTGGCGAATTCGCAGAGATCTACGGACTTCAGGTCGTCGAGGTCCCCACCAACAAGCCAGTGATCCGTGTCGACCAGCCCGACTCGGTGTACGTCAACGAAGAGGCCAAGTTCAACGCCGTCGCCGAGGATCTGGTGCGTCGCCACGAGCTCGGGCAGCCCGTGTTGGTCGGCACGGTGTCTATCGAAAAGTCCGAGCGGCTCTCCAACCTGTTGCGCAAACGGGGTGTGGCCCATGAGGTACTCAACGCCAAGCACCACGAACGAGAGGCAACCATCGTGGCGCAGGCGGGCCGGCTGAAGGCTGTGACCGTGGCAACCAACATGGCCGGACGCGGAGTCGACATTCAGCTGGGCGGCAACCCCGAAGCCCTGGCGAGCGCGGAGGTCGCCAAGAAGGGTGTTTCGGAGACCGATCCCGAGTACCAGGAGGCCTTTGAGAAGGCCCTCGTGGACGTTATGCCCCGGGTCGAGCGCGAGAAGCAACAGGTGCTCGATCTCGGCGGCCTTTACGTGCTCGCCACCGAACGCCACGATTCGCGCCGCATCGACAACCAGCTCCGTGGCCGGTCAGGCCGGCAGGGAGACCCGGGTGAGTCACGGTTCTACCTGTCGCTCGAGGACGATCTCATGCGACGGTTCCAGTCCGATCGGGTCCAGTCGATCATGGAGCGGCTCCGTATCCCCGACGATGTGCCCATCGAGCACAAGATGGTCTCGAAGTCGATCGAGCGATCGCAGACCCAGGTCGAGGCGATCAACTTCGAGGCCCGCAAGAACGTCCTGAAGTACGACGAGGTGATGAACACCCAGCGCGAGATCATCTACAAGTGGCGAAACCAGGTTCTTCTGGGAGAGGACGATGAGACGTCCGGCCTGGTGTCCGGCTGGCGCCAGGAGGTGGTCGAGTCCGAAGTACTTCTCATGGCAGAGGCCAATCCCGATCCCCACGAGTGGGACTGGGAGGAGTTCGACCTCCGGGTGAAGACTCTCTACGACACCGAGCTGAGCCGCGACTCGTTCGACCGACCCGATCTCCTCGATCCAGACGAGGTCATCGAGCGTTACCAGGATGAAGCCGCCGCGGTCTACGAAGCCCGGGAGGCGGAAATCGGTGAGGAGACCGTCCGCCAGCTCGAGCGAACCGTGGTGCTGTCCATCATCGACAACAAATGGCGTGAGCACCTCGCCGAGATGGACTACCTGCGCGCCGGTATCGGCCTACGCGCAATGGGCCAGCGAGACCCGCTGGTCGAGTACCAACGCGAGGGCTTCGACCTGTTCTCGGCGCTTGTCGACTCGGTGAAGCACGACTCGCTGCGCTACATGTATCACGTCAATGTCGTCAAGGAGCCCCAGGCTCCGCAGCGGGCCAAGATGATCCAGACCAGCACCGATGGCACCACCAACCGCCAGGTGAAGACAGGCGACAAGGTCGGAAGGAATGCGCCCTGTCCGTGCGGGTCCGGCAAGAAGTACAAGAAGTGTCACGGGGCTCCGGGGGCTCAGCCCATCGAGGCAGCCGAGGCATAGCGGGCTGCGGCTAGCTTCTGGCTCATGAACGACGTCGACCCACGCGCCCTCCTCAAGGAACTTCGGCTGCGGCTCGACGATGCCCGGAGGTTCCTTTGACGTCGAGGCCCGCACCGCTGAGATCGAAGAGCTGAAAGAACTCGCGTCAGCGCCCGACCTGTGGGACGACCAGGACCGCGCCCTGAGCATCACCCGCAAGCTGGCCCGGGGTGAGCAGATCGTGAACCAGGTCGATTCGCTGGCATCGTCCCTCGATGACGCCGAGGTACTGCTCGACCTCGCCGCCGAAGAGGACGACGCCGGCGCCCGTAGCGAGGTGATCGCCGAGCTGGGCGAGACCGAAAGCACTCTCCAGGCCCTCGAGCGCGAGACCCTGTTCTTTGGCCCGTACGACGATCGCACCGCGATCGTGTCGATCCATGCCGGAGCCGGGGGAGTGGATGCGCAAGATTGGGCCGAGATGCTGTTGCGCATGTACGTGCGTTGGCTGGAGCGCACCTCGATGTCCTTCGAGATCGATGACATCCAGCCCGGTGACGAGGCCGGCATCAAGTCCGCGACGCTCACTGTGCGAGGCGAGCATGCCTATGGCCTGTTCGAAGGAGAGCGCGGGGTGCACCGGTTGGTGCGGATCTCGCCGTTCGACGCCAATGCCCGGCGCCACACGTCGTTTGCAGGTGTCGACGTCATCCCGGAGGTCGAAGTCAACGATGTGGAGATCAATCAGGAAGACCTGAAGATCGACACCTTTCGGTCGTCGGGTGCGGGCGGCCAGCACGTCAACGTCACCGACAGCGCAGTCCGGATCACTCACCTGCCCACCAACACCGTGGTGTCGTGCCAGGCCGAGCGGTCCCAGATGCAGAACAAGGCCAGGGCAATGGTGCTGCTGGCTGCACGTCTCGCCGAGCTGGCCCGCCAGGAACAGCTCGACAAGGTCGACGCCATCCGCGGCGAGCAAACCGAGGCAGGTTGGGGCAGGCAGATTCGCAGCTACGTGCTCCAGCCCTATCAAATGGTGAAGGACATGCGCACCGGCGCAGAAATCGGCAACATCCAGGGAGTCCTAGACGGCGACATAGACCGCTTGATAGATGAGTACCTCATCTGGCGACGCCGAGAACACGGCGGATAGCCGCCAGCTACCGGCTACCGGCTACCGGCCAGCGGCGGCTGGCAGCTGGAAGCCGGCAGCCAATTCAGCCCATATGGGCTGAATTACCCACACTCACTGGTATCGTGCCGGGCGGCGGGCGGTAGGGGACTCACGATCGACAGGACTCGCCGCTACCCATGATTCGACTTCAATCAGTCACCAAGGTCTACGACGGCGGAGTTGTCGCGGTCAAAGACGTGTCGGTTGACGTTCCGAAGGGTGAATTCGTCTTCCTGGTCGGCCCATCGGGTTCGGGGAAATCCACGCTCATTCGGCTGATGATGAGAGAAGAGAAGCCCACGGTGGGCGACATCTGGGTCGCCGGCAAGCACGCTTCCGATCTGCCGACGTGGAAGGTTCCCCATCTCCGCCGCTCCATCGGCACCGTGTTTCAGGACTTCAAGCTGCTTCCGATCAAGACCGTGTACGAGAACGTGGCCTTCGCCCTCGAGGTGACGGGCCGCCCCCGCAGCGTGGTCCGCTCCCAGGTGCCCCAGGTCCTCAAGCTGGTTGGGCTTGCTGCCAAGTCTGACCGCTACCCCCGCCAGCTTTCGGGTGGTGAGCAGCAGCGGGTGTCCGTGGCTCGTGCGTTCGTCAACCGACCTCTCATCCTC
>JABDMN010000111.1 GCA_013001485.1 Acidimicrobiia bacterium | reverse complement strand
GTTCTCGAGTAGGCGAACACGTGTGACATGAGAAGAGGCCCGGGCTCTCGCCCGGGCCTCTTCGTCGTTCAGGGGGTGGGACTCAGTCCCCGCCCGACTCGAATTCGTCTTCGAACGAGACAACGGTACGAGACGGCTTTCCTTCGCCGCCCTTGCCACCGTCACCCTTGCCGCGATCACGATCACGGCCACCGTCACGGCCACCACGACCACGGTCACGACCGCCGTCACGGCCACCGCCACCATCGCGGCCGCCACGACCACGGCCACCACCGTTGCCGCCGCGGGCACGGCCACCGCCACCATCGCGGCCGCCACGGCCACGATCACGGCCACCACCGTCGCTCTTGTCACGACCGCCGCCGCCGCCGCCCGAGCTCTCGGGAACGTCCAGTTCGACGCCGTCGGCCAGCTCGAGGCTGACCTTGCCGCGGTCATCGATTTCACGAACCGTGACCTGGATCTTGTCACCAAGCGACAGCACGTCCTCGACCTTGTCGACTCGCTTGCCGCCACCCATCTTCGAGATGTGCAGCAGGCCGTCTCGTCCAGGCAGGATGTTGACGAAGGCACCAAACGTGGTGATGTTGACAACCTCACCCTCGTAGGCCTCGCCGATCTCAGCCTCGGGCGGGAACCCGATCGCCATGATGCGTTCCTTGGCGGCCAGCATCGACGCCGTGTCGGGAGCGCCGACGCGGACGGTGCCGTCGTCGTCGATCTCGATGGTGGCGCCGGTCTCTTCCTCGAGCTCGCGGATGACCTTGCCCTTTGGCCCGATGACCTCACCGATCCGGTCCTTGGGAACCATGATCGCTTCGATCTTCGGGGCGTTCTCGGCCAGCTCGGGACGATGCTCGGGAAGCACGTCCTTCATCGCCCCGAGGATCTTCAGGCGGGCGTCCTTTGCCTGGTGCATGGCCTGAGCCAGCACGTCGGAGGGGAGCCCCTCGATCTTCATATCGAGCTGCAGAGCAGTGATCATGTCCTCGGTACCGGCGACCTTGAAGTCCATGTCGCCAAGCGCATCCTCAGCACCGAGGATGTCCGTGAGGGTGACGTAGCCACCGTCATGGGCGATGAGACCCATTGCGATACCGGCCACAGGAGCGTGGATCGGAACGCCGGCGTCCATCAGCGACAGACTCGACCCGCACACCGACGCCATCGACGACGAGCCGTTGGACATCAGCACCTCGGAAACGAGGCGGAACGCGTACGGGAAGTCGTCGACCGGCGGGATCACCGGGAGCAACGCCTTCTCAGCGAGGGCTCCGTGACCGATCTCGCGACGCTTGGGACCACGCATGAACCCCGTCTCGCCAGTGGCGTACGGCGGGAAGTTGTAGTGGTGCATGAAGCGCTTCGACTCTTCGATCGAAATCGTGTCCAGCATCTGCTCCATTCGCAACATGCCGAGCGTCGAAACGTTGAGAACCTGAGTCTCGCCACGCTGGAACAGGCCGGAGCCGTGCCCCTCGCTGACGACATCGACCTCGACGTGGAGGTCACGGATGTCGGTGGCGGACCTGCCGTCCATGCGAATGCCCTCGTCGATGACTCGCTGCCGCATGGTCTTCTTCATGACCGAGCGGAACGCCTTCTTCGCTTGGCTGATGGAATCCGAGTCGCCTTCTTCGAACCCGAGGGACTCGAGAACCTCATCGCGGACTGCGGACTGAGCAGCTGCTCGTTCCATCTTGTCTGCGATGGCGACGACGTTGCCGAGCTTGTCGGCAGCGGCGCCGGCAACCCGGTCATAGATCTCGTCGCTGTAGTCCGAGCTGATCGGCCATTCGACCGGAGCCGGATCATCGACCTGAGCGGCAAGCTCGTTCTGAAGGTCGATGAGCGTGGCGATGTAGCCCTTCGCCTCATCGAGTCCGCGTGCCACGGTCTCTTCGTCGCTGGACGGCTGCCCAGCCTGGACGAGGCGATAACCCTCTTCTGTGGCTCCCGCTTCGACCATGACGATGTCGACTTCGCCGGCATCGTTCTTCTTACCGGCGACGATCAGCTCGAAAACAGCGTTCTCCAGCTCGTCGAACGTCGGGAAGGCGACCCACTCCCCCTCGATGAGACCGAGGCGGATCGCTCCGACCGGACCATCGAACGGGATGGCGCTGATCGACAGCGCCGCCGACGACGCGTTGAGCGCCGGGACGTCATACGGGTTGACCAGGTCTGCCGACAGAATCGTCGACAGCACGTGGGTCTCGCAGCGGAAGCCCTCCGGGAAGTTGGGGCGCAACGGGCGATCGATGAGACGACAGGTGAGGATCGCCTTCTCGGTGGCGCGGCCCTCTCTACGGAAGAACGATCCGGGGATTCGTCCCACCGCGTACATCCGCTCCTCGACATCGATCGTCAGGGGGAAGAAGTCGGCGCCCTCGCGCGCCTCGCGGCGCGCCGTTGCTGTAGTCAGTACTTGGGTCTTGCCGATGGTGACCACGACGGCCCCGTCGGCGAGTCTGGCCAGTTTGCCGGTGGCGAAGGAAACTTCCTTGTCACCGATCTGGCCGCGGACGGTCTTTTCTTCGACCATCACACTCTCCTCTATCGGGGAGGAGCTCTGTGTGCCGCCCGTTACCAGTCGTCAACCCTCGATGCTTCGACAGTTGGCCACTGACAACCGGTGGCATGCTCCTCCGGTTCTGGTGTTGTGAGCCGGAATCCACGGGGGACGTGGATCAGGCACTGGGCCCAGACGCGACGAAGGCGGCCCGAGGGCCGCCGTTATCGACGCAGACCGAGCTTGGCGATCACTGCCCGGTATCGCTCGACATCCTGGTCTTGCAGATACCGGAGCAGCCGACGGCGTTTACCAACCATCATCAACAAACCCCGACGTGAGTGATGGTCCTTCTTGTGGACCCTCAGGTGGTCGGTGAGGTGATTGATGCGTTCGGTGAGCAGCGCAACCTGGACCTCCGGAGAACCGGTGTCCTTCTCGTGCGTGCCGAACTCGCCGACGACTGTTGTGGTGTCTTTCACATGAACCCTTTTGGTCTTGGGAAGACGCGGGCGATCGCCCGAACGGGGAGGTTAGCAGCAGCACAACCGTTGTCAGCTCGGAGGGTCCCCGGCCGCCGGCTACCGGCTACGGGTCAGCCTGACTCGATGTCGAACCCGGCGCGGGCCCAGGCGACGATGCCACCTGTCAGGTTGTACACATTGTCGAAACCGGCTTGGTGCATCAGCGCCTCAGTGAGGCTCCCTGACCTGTTGCCGGTCTGGCATTGCAGGACGATGTCGCGATCTCGGGGAAGGTCCTGAAACCACTCCTGGACGGTCGACATCGGCTTCAACTCGGCGCCGGGGATGCGAACCCTGTCCCATTCGTTCTGCTCCCGGATGTCCACCAGGAGAGCGCCTTCGTCGATGCGCGAACGCGCCTCGGTCGGATCGACGGACGGGATGGGAGACACGAGAGTCATAGCGGGCGGCAGGATAGATGCCGGCGGGCTGGTTTCAGCCGGGATCGGTACGCTTTCTCCCTATGCGCCAACATGTGAGCTCTGGAAGCCCCTACGAGGAGCGTTACGGCTTCGCCCGAGCCGTTCGCGTCGGGGACCGGGTGATGGTCTCGGGAACTGCTCCGATTCCGCAGGACGGCTCGGAGCCACCGACCACGGCATTCGATCAGATGCTGCTGTGCGCCGACATCGCCGTCTCGGCTCTCGAAGAGCTTGGCGGCGCTGTCACCGACGTGGTGCGGACCCGGATGTTCGTAACCGACCCCGATGAGGCCGACGAGGTGGGCCGCGCCCACGGAGAAGTCTTCGGAGCCGTTCGTCCCGCGGCGACGATGGTGGTCACCCGGCTCCTCGACGAGCGCTGGAAGATCGAGTTCGAGCTCGACGCAGTCATCGACGCCTGAGCGTCACAGCCGCGGCGTTCCGCCTCCCCCACTGATCCAACCCGAGTAGATCGGCCACCGGCGACCGCCCGCCCATGTCTCATCGCAATCTCCCGGGCGACGGATCTCAGCAATGAGGCACTGGGCCACCTCGGGATGAGCGAGCACTGAGTTGTGGGCGTCCACCACTCGCCATCCGGCCTGGATCACATTGCCGACCAACTCGCTCAGCGGGTGACCGGCGTATTCATCGGTGCCGAGGAGCTCGCGGGCGGCGTGCTCGCCGCCGTCGTGATCGAGGTCGTACATCCGGACGCCACGGATGCGGTCTCTCACATTCGTCACCCAGGCGTCGGGGTTTCGGATGATGATCAGCTCGACTCCCGATTCGGCTCCGAGGTGATCGCGCACGTCTCGACACCCGAGCTTGTCGCAGCGGTGAGTGTCGAACCTTCCGTTGTCGGGAACTGGCCCCACGGCGTGCCCCGCACTCTGCAGGAACCCGAGGAAGCCGTCGGCTATCGGAGGGTCGAGGAGAGCTGCGCCGTACACGTTGGCGACTCGCAGCGTCTCATCTTGATCCCACCAGGACAGCAGCTCGGCGATGGTGGCACCGCCCTTGGAGAATCCAACGAGGTAGATCGGCCGACCGCTGGCGGCCAGGCCCTGGAGCAGCGAGTGGAGATCACCTGCCGCCTCGGCGACGGAGGCGTGCGTGGACGCAGTGGCGTGATCGAGGTCGAGCCGCGTAGCCCGCCAATCGAAGTGGACGAATTCGTCAGACCCGAGACCCATCTGTGTGAGCAACGGGTCGAAATCGGTGGTCTCGTTTCCGTGGCCCGACACGAACACTGCGAGCGGAGCGGCGCCGACCCCCTCGTCTTCAGGCCTTCGCGTCGCACGAAGGGCGAGGGCTGCGGCCATCAGACCGGCCAGAGTCGGGTCCCCCGGCCACGGAAACGGATGCCCATGAGCCGGAGCGTCGCGAGGTGGAGTCGGCGTGGCCACCGCAGCGGGGGCCGGAGCCGGGCCAGGAGTCAGCTCGAGAGCATCCCCGGGCGCGCCAGACGACAGGGCGACGATCAGTGATACAGCGAACAGGCTCACGCCCGATCGATGATGGAACCCTCCTTGCGGCGGTTCAAGACCCCTGGAAGTACCCGTGGGCTCGTTCGATGTCGAGGTGGATCTGGGTTACGAGTTCGTCCACTCCATCGAACCGGCGCTCGTCGCGCACATGCGACAGGAACCGCACGGCGATCTCGTCACCGTAGAGATCCGCATCAAAGTCGAGCAGATGGACCTCGATGACTTCGCGACCTCCACCAAACGTGGGACGAACTCCCACGTTTACTACCGCATGGTGCACGTCACCGGCGACCGTCACCTCGGCGACGTACACGCCGCGCCGCGGCACCGCGTACTCCCGTGCTACCTCGAGGTTGGCAGTCGGGATCCCGATCGTTCTCCCCCGTGAGTCGCCGTGGACGACGGTGCCTCGCAGCTCGAAAGGACGCCCGAGCATGCGTGCCGCTTCGGCTACATCGCCGGCTTCGAGCATCTTCCGAACGACGGTCGAGGCAAACGGGGCACCCTCCCCAACGAGATCGAGGGCTTCGACGATGAATCCGTGATCCGGGCCCATGCGGATGAGCAGGTCGACGTCGCCCGCTCGCTCGTAGCCGAACCGGAAGTCACGGCCCACGGTGATGCGTTTCGCCCCAAGCGCAGTCACGATGATGTCGGTGACGAACCTCTCGGCCGACAGGTGCCGGAGCTCGTCGTCGAACGACAAGAGGCCGACGACACCCACATGGAGGGCCTCGAGCTGCTCGAGCTTCTGGTCGAGACGGGTGAGCAGCCGCGGCGCGTGATCCGGAGCCGAGCTGGCAAGAGGGTGGCGGTCAAACGTGAGGACGGCCGGAACCAGGTCTCCCGCGACGTCGACGGCCCTGCCGATGACGTGGGCGTGACCGAGATGGACCCCGTCGTAGACACCGATGGTCAACGACGTGCCGGCGGCAGGTGGGTCCCAGCTGCTGTGATCCCCTCGCAGCACCATCATCCGAGAACCACCTCTGGTTTGATCGATCCGCCGTTGGCCTTGCACACCGCAAGCAGTCTGCCTGCTTCATCGAGCACGCGGACGTGACTGTCGTCATCGAGATCGGGAAACGAGCTCCGAGCCAGCGCCACGCCATGGCGAACGCCTTCGGCGACGTTCTCGGCAACAACCAGCGACGGCAGATCGGCGAGTGCATCGGCCGGGTCGACCAGCAGGGCTTCTGTTGCTTCTCCCGCAACAGCGATGCTGTCGATCGAGTGACTGTCTTCAACACTCAGCGAGCCGATGGACGTTCGTCGCAGACCATCGAGGTGTGCCCGACCGCCAAGCGCTCGTCCGATGTCGTCGGCAAGAGTCCGCACGTAGGTTCCCGTCGAGCAGACCACCCGGAACGCCAATTCGGGATAGTCGCTGGGAGCGAAGTCGATGACGTCGAGTTGATGGATGGTGACCGGACGAGCCTCGCGTTCGATCTCCTCACCTCGGCGGGCCATCTCGTACAGACGCTGGCCACCGACCTTGATCGCAGAGACCATTGGTGGCACCTGGAGGATTGGGCCCCGGAAGCGATCGAGGACCGACTCGACGTCATCCTGGCCGACCGGCAGCGGAGACCGCTCGAGCACCGCTCCGTCAGCGTCGAGGGTGTCAGTGGCTACGCCAAGAACGGCGTGGGCGAGATACGTCTTGGGAAGGCCCTGAACGAACCGCAACAGACGCGTCGCCCGGCCAATGGCGACCACGAGCAACCCCGTGGCCATTGGATCCAGCGTCCCGGCGTGACCCACCTTCTTGATCCGCGTGGCGCCCCGAACCTTGGCCACGACGTCGTGCGACGTCCAACCCTGAGGCTTGTCGACGAGCAGGAACCCGATCACGATCGTTGCTTGGCCAGCTCGCCCTTGACGGCGGCGAGTGCCTCCTCGGGAGTGCCCTTGAAACTGAACCCCGACGCGTTGTGGTGGCCGCCACCCCCGAGGGCACGGGCGATGGCAGCGACGTCGATGGCTCCTCTACTCCGCAGCGAACTCATCACCGAACCGGGGTCGAGAGCCTTGATCAGCAGCGCGACATCTGATTCGTCGGCGAGGCGAACCAGGTCGATGAGGCCGTCCGTGTCCTCGTAGCGACACTCGGCAGCGTCGAGGTCCGTCTGGAAGAGCGTCGCCGACACGAGTTGGAGCTCGGGATCGAGCTGGGCGCGACCAAGAACCGCCGCCACCACTCCGAAGTAGCCGAACGGTGCCCGCTCGAAGAGCTCCTGACCGACGACGTCCGATGCCACATCGAATTCGAGGAGCTCGGCAGCCACCCGCAGCGTCTCGGGTCGGGTATTGGAGTACTGGAAGCGACCAGTGTCGGACACAACGCCGGTCCACAGACACGTGGCCACATCGATATCGATGGGCCAGCCGAGGCGAAGCAGCAACCGATACACCAGCTCGGCGGTAGATGACGCGTCGGGATCGATGATGTCCACGTCCCCAAAACCTTCGTTCGTCCCGTGATGGTCGATGACGACCACCTTCTTCGCGGACAAGGCGGCCTTGGCGAGACTGCCGAGTCGTTCCACCGACGCCGAATCACACGCGATCACGACATCGAGGCCCTCCGGGAACTCCTTCGCCGAGACGACGACGTCCTGGTTGAGGAAACCGAAGTGCTTCGGGATCGCGAACGGCTCACCGAAAGAGGCCACAGCTGTCTTACCCGCCTTGGATGCGGCCAACGCGATGCCCCACGAAGCGCCTATGGCGTCACCATCGGGTCCGACGTGACCCAGGGCTCCGACGGACTCAGCGTCTGCCAGGAGTTCGGCGGCAGCGTCGAGCGCCGCCTCGATGTCACTCCTCTTCGATGTCATGGAGAATCCTGTTGATACGCATCGCCCGCTCGATCGTCTCGTCGACCTTGAAGTGAAGCTTGGGGATGTACTTCATTCGCACCTGTCTAGCGACGATCGACTGCAGGTGCGGGGCGGCGTGCTCCAGCGCTTCGTGGGTCTCAGCGAACTCGTCCTCGTCCCCGAGCACGGAATAGAACACAGTGGCGTGCCGCAGGTCGGGCGCCGTGTCGACTCCGGTAACCGTCACGAATCCGATTCTGGGGTCTTTGAGATCACCGACCTGTTCGGCGACCACCTCGCGCAACAACTCGTTGATCTTGCGCATGCGCTCAGACATCGGGTTTCTCCAGATACGAGATGCCGACATCGAGTACCTCGATGTCAGGCCGGTCGTCGAGGTGGCGACGCACGGTGTGGACTCTGCGGTCGAGGTGCCCTGCTTGAGGTGCCACGAGCGACACACCGAGCGCGGCTCGTTGCCACAGATCCTGGTGATCGACCTCGGCGACTGCAGCCCCATAGGTTGCGTTCAGCTCGTGTTTCAGCGCCTTGAGCACCGAACGCTTGGCCTTGAGCGAGTGGGCGCCTGGGACGAGGAGATCGACCCGGAGTGCCACGACATGCATGATCAGGTCCGGGCGACTTCTCTGACCTGATACGACTCGATGGTGTCGCCCTCTTTGATGTCCCGGAAGTTCTCGAGGCCGATGCCGCACTCGAACCCGTTGGAAACAGTCGGGACATCGTCCTTGAAGCGACGCAGCGAGCCGATCCGGCCGTCGTAGATGATCACGCCGTCGCGGACGAGTCGAGCCCGCGCATTGCGGTTGATCTCGCCCTCGGTGACATAGGACCCGGCGATCGTGCCGTAACGCGGTGCCCTGAAGGTGGCCCGGACTTCGGCTACACCCAGGAAGGCCTCGACCTCCTCGGGAGCGAGCTGACCGACGAGGAGCGCCTCGAGGTCGTCGAGGAGCTCGTAGATGATGGTGAACGCCCGGATCTCGATGCCCTGGTCCTTGGCGGCCTTGCGTGCTGCGGAGTCCGGCCGAACGTTGAAGCCGTAGATGACGGCGTCGGAGGCCTCGGCCAACATCACGTCGTTGGCGGTGATGGCACCAACCGTCCCCTGGATGATGCTGACCTTGGCGTCTTCGCGCCCGATCTTGACGACAGCATCGCGGATCGCCTCGAGTGAACCGTGGGCGTCGGCGCGAAGGATCACGTTGAGCTCGGAATGGTCAGCCGTGCGCAGCTGCTCGAGCAGGCCCTCGAGCCGCTCGGTGGAGGTGGGGACGACGAGTTCCTCGGCGCGAACGGCATCGGATGCGTCAGACGCCTTCTGCCTGGCAACCTTCTCGTTCTTGACCACCTCGAACATGTCGCCGGCGGCGGGAACGTCATCCCAGCCCATGACTAGGACCGGTGTCGCGGGACCGGCGCTCTTCACTTGCTGGCCGTTCTCGTCGAACATCGCCCGAACACGGCCCGATACGGTCCCGGCGACGAGGGCATCGCCCCGCGCCAGTGTTCCCCTC
>JABDMN010000237.1 GCA_013001485.1 Acidimicrobiia bacterium | reverse complement strand
CCCTGGTCCCTGGTCCCTGGTCCCTGGTCCCTCGTCCCTCGTCCAGAGTCGCTGGCAAGGTCCGACGATCGTCTTGCTAGGGACTAGCAGCTAGGGACTAGGGACTCTCCCCTGAAGCAGTGCCCCCAAAACGCCGATACACACTCTTATGACCCTTCATCCCATCAATGGTGTGTTCTCGGGCGGCGGGATCAAGGGAATCGCGCTGGCGGGGGCGGCTGCCGGGTCGCTCGAAGCCGGGTACCGATTCGACCATGCCGTTGGCACGTCGTCGGGAGCGATGGTCGCGTCGCTGGTGGCCGCCGGCTACGGACCAGATGAACTAGCCGCCGGGGTCTCCTGGGTCCCGTGGCCCGATCTACTCGATTGGCTACCGGTATCCCGGGTTCCTCTTGTCGGGAAGGCGATCTCCATGGCCATCGCCCACGCCCAGTGTGGTGGCGAACGGATCGAGCAGGTCTGGTCGACCCTCCTGGCTGCGAAGGGTGTGTTCACCTTCGGAGACCTCGAGCCTGGTTCGTTGCGAATCGTGGCGACCGACATCACTCACCAACGGGGGATCGTCATCCCCGACCGTCTACCCGACTACGGGATCGACCCCGATTCGTTCCCCGTGGCCACGGCGGTGCGGATGTCGACAGCTGTTCCGTTCTTCTTCCGGCCGGTGCCCCTGCGGAACCCGAAAACGGGTGACGTCGCGCTGATCGCTGACGGTGCGCTCACGGCCAACTACCCACTGCGGGTGGCGCGTCGGTCGACGGTGTGGCCCATCGTCGGATTCCGCTTCCTCGATCCAGAGCACCATCTGCATGTGAAGGTGCGCGGACCTGCTTCCTTGGCCCGGGCAGTGGTTACAGCAGGAATCCGAGCTGCCGACATCATGCGCAGCGACATGTCCACGGGCTCGGTGACCATCGCCCTGGCCGTCGACAGAGACCCGCTCGACTTCGGGTTGTCGGTCGCAGCGGCGCGCGAGCTCTTCGAACAGGGCCGGATCGCCGCCTTCGACGCCTTGACCGATCCCGTGCAGGCGGTCGCCGCTGACTGACCAAGCGACGGCATCGCCTGCGGGTGTGCTGTAATCAGCCGTCATGGATCGGGGAGCGGTGACAGCCGTGCGCGGAGAGCTCGAGGGCCTGGCAACAGTCCTCGAGAGAGTCGCGTTTCGTCTCCCTGGCTCAGATGATCTCGACGACGACCGGACCCGGCTCATCCGGACAATCCGCGACTACCTCGTTCCCCGCCTTCGTGACCCAGACGCCCCGGTGGTCGCTGCCATCGTCGGGCCGACGGGAACCGGGAAGTCGTCGGTCCTGAATGCCCTCTCACGCGACCACGTGAGTGCGACGGGCGCCCTCCGTCCCACCACGCGGTCTCCGGTTCTCTATGCACATCGCGACAACTCCGGGCCGTCCTGGTCGGAGTTCGTAGGCAGGATCCGCGAATACGTCGGCCCCAACCTCGAGACCGTGGTTTCCGAAGACCCGCTCACATCCAGCCTGACGCTGATCGACACGCCGCCGCTAGGTCATCGAACCGAGGCGGGCGGGGTGCCGGCCGAGGAGATCATGCGAATCGCCGATCTGTGCGTCTTCGTGACGAGCCCGCTCCGGTACGCCGACGCGGAAGCCTGGGACGTCCTGCGGGATCTGCAACGCCAGGGTGTCCCACTGCTGTTCGTCCTCAACAGGCTCGCCGGAACGCCGGACGGGCAGAGCGCCGTTGCTCAGGACTACGTCCATCGGCTTCACGACGGAGGTCTTCTGACTGAGCCGGTTGCGGATCTGCTGTTTCTCATTCCCGAGACCGATTCGGCGGAGCTGGACTCCGCCCATGCTGTCGTAGCGCTTCGGTCGGAGCTGGCCGAGCTGGCCGACCCCGAGTTCCGCGCTCGCCTCGTCGATGAAACCACTGAGCAGTCGCTGCGCAGTCTCACGGCCAGGGCGCAAAGTCTCGCTGCAGATCTCGACACGGAGCTGGAGACCGTGCTCGAACTCGACCGCATCGTGTCGACCGCCTTTGGCCACGAGGCAGACCACCTCCGCAGTGAGGTCGAGGCCGGGTCGCTCGCATGGCTCGTCGATCACGACCATTGGCCGTCGGCGTCAGTCGACCTGACCGGAATGGTCACGCGACGCGCTGGCGATGCGGCGCAATCAGGCGCCGAGGCATGGTCGCGCGACCCGATCGGGGCGGTGTTGTTGGGTGCGGGAGGACAGGGGCTCTGGCGCCACGGTCACGACACGACGTATGAGACTCAACGCCGGCTGGACGACTGGTTCGAGTCGCTGGGTTCGATCGCAGCTCGCAGAACGCGACGCGGCGAGCTTGGAGCGAGGAAGCGCCGCAACTACGCCGACCAGTTGTGGCGGGCAACGTTCGACTCCGAGTTCGAGATGACCGGCCGTATGCGCCGCAAACTCGGTGATTCCGAGGCAGTTGTCGTAGAGACAAGAGCTGCGCTCGCAACCGCCATCCGCGGAGCCCTCGACTTTGATGCCGACAGGTTTGCCGAGGCGCTCGGGGGTACGGTCTCCGCGCCTCTGAGCGCTCAGGTCGGGCGGCACGTGACAGCGATCCTCGAATCCATAGACAGCCCCGCTGCGGAGCCGGACAGTGTCGATCCCGTAGCCAGCGAACAGGACAGCGAACCTGTAGAGCGCGAGCATGGCGAGGACCAGGGCGACGCCGATGTGGTCGACGCCGACGAATCGGAAGCTGAGGGCCTCGATGGCTGACCTCACCCCGCTCCTGGACACCCTCGACATGGTCACTGTTCGCAGCGCCGGTGTGCTCGACCCTGAACTCACCGACCGGGCGGCCGGCGATGTACGGGCGCTCCGTCTCCAACGCGGCTATCTCGGTGATCAACTGGTGGTCGCGCTCGCCGGAGGCACCGGTTCGGGGAAGTCGTCGCTGATCAACGCGCTCGCCGGACGTCCGGTGGCCTCAGTGAGCACTGTCCGCCCCCACACCGATGAGCCCTTGGCCTTGATCTCCTCGGACACCGGCTCCGGCATCGACTCTCTATTGGAATCTCTGGGCATCACGCGGACGGTTTCGCAGTCGACGTTTGAGCACCTGGTGATCCTCGATCTTCCCGACGTCGACTCGATCGCCGAGTGGCACCGTCGAATTGTCGAGGATCTCCTGCCCCGGATCGATGTCGTCATTTGGGTCTTCGACCCTGAGAAGTACCAGGACCGTCTGCTTCACGATGCGTTCTTGAAGCCGCTGGCCGCCTGGGGGAGCCAGTTGATCTTCGTGCTGAACCAGATCGATCGGCTGGAGGACGACGAGACCCGGCTCGTCGCCACCGACCTTGCGGGCTACCTGGGCGAAGATGGGTATGAGCATCCGGCGATCTTCCTCACTGCTGCATCGCCTGCTGAAGGGACGCCGGTCGGTGTGCAGGCACTCGCCGACTATTTGTCGACGCGCCTCGATGAGAAGCGAGTCGCCTTCACCAAGACGATCGCCGAGGCGGGTCGAATCACCCGCGACCTGGCGTCAGCCGCAAATGTCTGGGGTGGCGGCTCGGTGGACTTCGAAGACCGGTGGGGTCGGGTGCGTGATGCGACGGCTGCTGCCCTCGCCACCGGGCCCGATCCGGCAGAGATCGAAGACGCGTTGTGTCGCGTGGAGGACTTCGTGGCCGCGATCGGCGTTGAGGTCGGCGACGACTTCGGTGACCGCATCCGATCCGAGTTCCCGCTCACCCGGATCGAGACCGATGTCCACGCCGTCGCGAAGACCG
>JABDMN010000224.1 GCA_013001485.1 Acidimicrobiia bacterium | reverse complement strand
GCTCGGTGCGGCCCTGGTCTTCGGGTTTGCCGACTCGTTGAAGCAGGTTCTGGGGATCTTGCAGACGGGGATCCCCTCCGAGTTCCTGCTGATGGCGCCCGCCATCGTCACGGTGATCGTGGTCGCCGGCCTTGTCGGCAAGTCGCGACCTCCTGCAGCGGACGGCCAGCCCTACGTGAAGGAGTGATCGGGAAGCCGCTCCGGCTCCCCGAGTTCTAGGCCGATCCCCGAACCGGTGATCAAGCCTTTCTGGCGGCCACTTCTATGCTCGTGAGCATGCTCAATGCTTCTCGACGACCGTCTGGCGCGCGGTCTCGACACGCCGATGTCTAGGCCGAGAGACTGGTTCTCCCGGTTGCTCGCTCCGGGGAGCTTTGCTCGCAACGCAGCTGTCCTCGGATCGGGGACCGCTCTCAGCCAGCTGATCGCGTTGGCCGCCTACCCGTTCCTCACCAGGCTGTACACCACCGACCAGTTCGGGGTGCTCACTGTCTACAGCTCCGCCCTGGCGATTCTCGTGGTCGTGGCCTCATTCCGATACGAGCTGGCCATTCCACTGTCAGAAGAGGACGGCGAGGGCTTCGACACTCTCGTGCTGTCGCTTGCGATCCTCCTGGGGTTCAGCTCCCTGACCGCCGTTGTCGTTGTTGCCATGCCCGACCAGATCGCCACGGTTCTCGGATCGGACGGTGTGCGGCCCTACCTGTGGCTCCTGCCCATTGGGGTGCTCGGAGCGGGCCTCTTCCAAGCCCTCAGTTTCTGGGCCATCCGCGTCGGCTCGTTCACCTCGATCGCGCGCGCCAAGGTGTTCCAGGGCTTTGGCCTGGCCGGAACCCAGCTCATCGCAGGCGTGGTGTCCGGGGCTACCGCCTGGCTGGTCGTGGGTGATGTCGTGGGTCGAGCGGCAGGCAGCGGCAGGCTCGGATCTCTCGTGTTGTCGAGCGACGTCCGCGGAGACGGCGTCCCGGGGTGGGGGAGGCTCCGCTCGGTGGCGCACCGATATCGACGTTTCCCTGCATATTCGATGTTCGCCGGTCTTTTGAACTCGGCAGGACTTCGAGTGCCCGCCCTCTTGATCGTGGCGCAGTACGGGCTGACGACAGGCGGGCAGTTTGGCCTCACGCTCCTCGTTCTCGCCGTTCCGATCACGCTGGTGAGCCGGTCGGTCTCTCAGGTCTACCTGTCCGAGGCCGCCCGGCTCGCGCGCACCTCGCATGGCGAGCTCAAGCGACTCTTCCAGGCGACTGCGGTTCGCCTCGCGGCGATCGGGGTGGTTCCTGTCGCGGTCCTGGTCATTGCTGGACCGTGGTTGTTCGAAACGGTGTTCGGGGCCGAGTGGCGGGTGTCGGGTGAGCTAGCCAGGGCCCTGTCCCCGATGCTCTTCGGACAGTTCGTGGTGGCGCCTTTGGCCCACACCCTCACCGTGCTCGAGCGTCAGTCGACCCAGCTGCTCTGGGATGCCATTCGACTCGGTCTGGTCGTCGCCACGTTGGGAGGCATCAGTGCCCAGGGCGGGTCAGCTCTGCTCGCGGTGAGCGTCTATGGAGCTGCGATGTTCGTCGCGTACGGACTGCTGTATGTCCTCAACAGCCGGGCGATAGATCGTGCGTCGCGGGCCGAAGCGGCGAGTTCGTGAGCTAGCCCGACGACCCGAAGAACTGGATCTCGGCAACGGCGAGTTCGTTGAACGGCGGTTGCCCTTCGTACGACGTAGCGGGATGAGTCGACGTCACCCGCAGCGTCAGTTCTGTCGTCTCCAGGCTGGCGATGCGGATGGCGGTGGGGTCAGCGACATCTTCGAGCGTCCCTGAGATCGGGACCTGCAAGTCGTCGGAGACGATCTGATAGCCCTTGATCCGGTAGTTGCGCGTGAACTTCTCGGCTTCGGCGATGTTGAGGAGATCGATCTCGACGATTTGCACCGGCTGGAAGAACCGGAACGTGATCTCGGCTTCCCTTCCCCGCAACCCCTTGTCGTTCCAGTAGGTCGTCGCGTCGCCGTCGATGAGGTTGTCGGCTGGGAAGTTGTCGTACTGCGATGACGCGCTCACGACCGACGGAAGCAATTCCTCCACCTGGGTAGGCGTCGTCACAGACGTTTCGGTTGTCCCGTTGTCGCCATTCCCGGCCACCACGTCGCTGGAGCCGTCGTCTCTCAGGACGGACCACACGAATGCGAAGAGAGCGACGACCAGCACGACCGCAGCCAGAACGCCGAGAGCACGAGCACCGGGCGTTGCCCGGATCAGCGGCGGCGGAGCTACCGGAAGTGGGCCGGTTTCGAGGCGGGCTCCACACGCTTCGCAGTGACGGTTGCTGCCCGGGTTGTGCGTTCCGCATGACGGGCACACCACGGATGAGGATTGGCCCTGTGGAGCGGGGGCAGGGGCGGAGACCGGCGTGTCGGGCTCCTCGTCGAGGCCAAACGGCTCGAACAGGTCGTCGAAGGATTCGATGCGTTTCTCGTCCATGTCGTCCCCGGGAGTACGGCTGGTCACCGTGAGTATTGTGGCACGGATGGCCGTGGTGTGTCTGATCCGCGTCGCCGAGACCTGGTCGGCGTTCAATGTTGTCAGTGGCGTGCTCCTTGCAGTCCTGCTGGTGGTTGTCGCGTTTCGTGTCACACGCCGTCGATAACGTCGGCTCCATGAGCTTCAAATGTGGGTCGTGCGGCTATTCGTCTGTGAAGTGGGCAGGGTTCTGTCTCCGGTGCTCGTCATCCGATGCCTTGGCGCCGGCCGGATCGGGCGCGGCGGCCGTGAACCTGTCGGAAGCCGGCGACAGTGCGTCCATGCAACGGATCCGGACCATCTCCGAGGTCGACCGAGTGCTGGGTGGAGGCCTGGTTGCGGGTTCAGCAACCGTCATCGGAGGGGAGCCCGGTGTCGGCAAGTCCACGCTCATGCTGCAATTGGCGGGCGCTGTCGAAGGACCGGTCGTCATCATCTCGGCAGAGGAGACGGCAAGCCAGGTGTCCGACCGAGCCAAGAGGCTCGGAATCGACGCCGGAGCCATCACCCTCGTTTCTGAATCGTCCGTGGATGCGGCACTCGAGGCTGCAATCGCCGTCGACCCCGTTCTTCTCGTCGTCGACTCGCTGCAGACCGTGTCGTGTGCAGGTGTCGAGGCGAGTGCCGGTGCCGTGTCGCAGGTCAGAGAGAGCGCCTCCCGCCTCGTCCGCGCAGCGCGGCACTGGGGCGTGCCACTGATCCTGGTGAGTCACGTGACCAAGGCCGGCCATCTGGCTGGTCCCAAGACGGTCGAACACCTCGTCGACGTTGTGCTCTCCCTCGAGGGCGATCCACGGCTCGGATTGCGGTTTCTGCGCCCTCTCAAGAACCGGTTTGGGCGCACAGAGGAGAGCGGTGTGCTCGAG
>JABDMN010000208.1 GCA_013001485.1 Acidimicrobiia bacterium | reverse complement strand
GCCTCGAGATAGTCGACCAGTTCGTCGCCAACAGCGACACCAGCCGACAACACCAGGAACGCAGTGGCTGCGGCGACGATGGTGGCCGACCGCCTCATGGCGCGTCTCCGGTCGGGAAGGCGGCGGGGACAACCTGGAACCCGTCGCTCACCGATTGCCGAGCGACATGGCGTTCGCCAAAGGACGTCAGATCGATGGGCTCGGCCACCGGACGGTTGACCGTGATCCCAACCACCAGAGCTGCAGCAGCCGCAACGCTGGCCGCCCAGGTGACAGCACGCCGCACCGGGTGAGCCGGCGGCTCATGGCGCAGTCTCGGCATCAGCGGGATGGGCGGGTCGAGAACCGGCAACGATCGCACCGCAGTGCGGGCGGCGTCGATGTCGTGCAACTCATCGCGGCACCTCTCGCAGCGTCCGAGGTGGCTCAGGACGACGACCTGCTCGGCGGTGTCGGTCTCACCATCGATATACGCCGAGAGCTGCTCACCAACGTGGACCTCATCGAGCAGGCGGTCTGGGAGCTGGAGTTGGGGAAGCGTGCGGACGCCTCGCTTGATGGCCTGGAGCTCACGGAACTCTGCCACGCATTCGAGACAGGTCTCGAGATGTCCCGCCACCTGCGCCAGTTCATCGGCGCCAAGCTCTCCGTCGAGGTAGGCGGACAGCAGCTCGTCGAGGTGTTGATCTACACCGGCCACGTCAACACCTCCCTCAGCATCTTGCGGCCGCGGTGGATGCGGCTCCGCACCGTGCCGATGGGGATCTCCACGGCCTCGGAGATCTCCTCGTAGGTGAGGCCGACCACGTCACACATCACAACGCACTCGCGGAAGTCGTAAGGCAGCTTGAGCAGCGCTGCCTGGACGTCTTCGGAGAGACGAACCGAAGCCAGAACCTCATCCGGTGACGGCGACGAGACAAGGCCGAGACGGTCGTCCTCGGGAAGCTCAGAGGTGGGGCGGCGCTTACGTTTGCGAACCTCGTCGAGGAACGCATTGCGGGTGATGCGCCACAACCATCCATCAAACGAACCGGGTCGGTAGTTCTCGAGACCGCGACGGACGCGCAGCAGGACTTCCTGGACGAGGTCGGCGGAGTCGTCGGGATTACCTGTGAGGCGATACGCGAAGTTATAGATCTTGCGGCCATGGCGCTGGGCCACCTCTTCCCATGTGGGTACGTCATCACGCATGTGTCTTCCCCATCAGACAGAAGAGAAACGGTACGGGAGGCCCCGCAGTTCCCGAGAGTTCAGCTGGCGTCGGATTCGCCTTCGTCGTCGGCGTCCACACCCTCTTCGACACCCTTGCGAAACTCCTTCGCAGACGCACCGATGGAGCGGGCCAGCTGTGGGAGTCGCGTGGCACCAAACAGCAACATGACCACAACGACGATGAGAATGATCTCTCCGGCTCCAAAGTTCCTGAACATGAGCGGAGTGTACCCCGGTTCGGGAAGATCCTCTGCGGTTGCAGGACTCGTCGGTATCGTGCCGTCCACTCGAAGAGGGGACACTCAACATGAAGAAGACCGTTGCTCTGCTGTGCGCGCTGGTACTCGCTGCATCAGCATGCGGTGGCGATTCGGCAGGCTGCGACGCCATCGCCGATGACGCCCTCGTGCTGATCCAGGACCTCATCAACGAGTTCGACGAGTTGTCGCTGGACGACCTCAACGCCGCAGAGGAGCCGGCCTTCGTCGGCGAGTTCGAGACTGATGCCGAGGCGCTCGATGAGCGCGCTCTCGATGCAGGTTGCTCCGACGCGACCATGGAAGAACTCATGGACGCCCGCATCGGACAGCTCGAGTCGACAGGCCTCATCGGTTCGGCGCTGATCGATCAGCTCGAAGAGGACGGTTTCGGCAACTTCACCGAATAGGCGACGGCCACCAGATGCACGAAGGCCCCGGGACATCCCGGGGCCTTCTTCGTATTCGCTGGGCGAGCTACTCGTTACGGTCTTCGAAATCGGGATTTTCCAGATGTGGCCAGTGACCGGTCACGACGTACGTGACGTTTTCGGCCACGTTGACCGCGTGATCGGCGATCCGCTCGAGGTACCGGCCAATCCGTGACAGCTCGATAGCCGCGGCAAGACCAATGGCATCGCTGTCCCGTGCGATCATCGAATAGAACTCGCTGCAGACGTCGTCAACGACGTCGTCCTCCTGATCGAGGCGGCTGCCCGCCGTCGAATCCATGTCGGCAAGCGCATCGATGCCGCCTGCGAAGACTCTGGCTGACTCATGGACGAGACGTTCGAGCTGCGCCGTCACAGACGATGACAGCGTGAAGCCAGCGGCCCGATCCATCGCTTTGGCACAGTTCACCGCCAGATCACCACTGCGTTCCAGCTCGTAGAGAATCCGGGTGACGGCAACCAGGAACCTCAGGTCTTTGGCAACTGGCTGCTGACGGGCCAGCACCTCGAACGCCATGCCCTCGAGTTTGGTGTACATGACGTTGATCTCGTCGTCGGCTCGCTTCACGTCTTCGACCATGTCCAGCCGACTTCCGACCAAAGCGTCGCCCACCCGCTTCGTGTTTTCGAGGACGAGAGACCCCATCTGCACGGCGCCATGGCGGATCGCGTCGAGCTGGTCCTCGAAGTGGTGCCTGATTTCCTCGTGATCGGAGGCGTTGGTGGCCTCGTTGGTGTCTGTCATCCGAACCGCCCTGTGATGTAGTCCTCTGTGTCCTTTTCCCTCGGGTTGGTGAAGAGCTCATCGGTGGGGCTGAATTCGACGAGGTACCCCGTCCTCTGACCGTCGGTGTCGAGTTCGACATTGAAGAACGCCGTGCGGTCAGACACCCGGGCCGCCTGCTGCATGTTGTGGGTGACGATGACGATCGAGTAGTTCTCTTTGAGCTCGATCATCAACTCCTCGATCTTGAGGGTTGCGATGGGATCGAGAGCGGAACAGGGCTCATCCATCAGCAAGACGTCGGGCTGAGTGGCAATCGCCCTCGCGATGCACAATCGCTGCTGCTGACCGCCAGAGAGAGATAGACCGGACTCTGACTGCTTGTCCTTGACCTCGTCCCACAGCGCTGCCTGCCGGAGGGCGTTCTCGACGAGATCGTTCATGTCCGACTTGGAACCCTTGAAACCGTTGATCTTCGCTCCCCAGGCGATGTTGTCGAAGATCGACTTCGGGAACGGGTTCGGCTTCTGGAACACCATGCCGATCCGCCGCCGCACCTCCACCGGGTCGATCCCGTCGTCGTAGATGTTGGCTCCGTGATAGCGCACCTCGCCTTCGACACGGGCCGAAGGGATGAGGTCGTTCATGCGGTTGAGCGACCGCAACACGGTGGACTTGCCACAGCCCGATGGTCCGATGAGGGCGCTGATGTCATTGAAATGAAAGCTCATCGATACATCAGCCACAGCGCGGAAGTCGCCATAGAAGACATTCATGAGCTTGGTCTCGAGGACGCCGGCGACGGCCGGATTGGAGTCTTCTTCCGCGACTGCGCGCTCGTCGGCCACCCGCTCGTCGTGTGTTGGAGCGCTGTCGGTGGCGAAGCGTGGTCGAACCGGGGTGTCGGAAGTGGTGTCCACGTCGGCGTTCTCCTTGGTCTCGTCGGTCATGTCAGTCTCCTCGAGTAGCGATTCCGGAGAATCACCGCAGCGGCATTCAGGGCCAACAGCAATATCAGCAGCACCAAGCTGGCTGCAGACGCGAGGTTGCGCCACTCGGGTTGCGGCAGCGAGGTCCACTGGAAGATCTGGATCGGGAGCGCGGTGAATTGCGAAAACGGGTCAGACGGCGCCACCGTGATGAACCCCGCCGCACCAACCAGAATCAGCGGCGCGGTCTCTCCAATGGCCCGGGCCACAGCAAGGATGGTGCCGGTCATGATCCCCGGGACCGCGACAGGCAGCACCTGGCTCCGCACGGTCTGCCACCTCGTGGCCCCGAGACCCATCCCCGCCTGGCGAAGCGAGCTCGGCACCGCCCGGAGCGCCTCTTGGGAGCTGATGATCACCACTGGCAACGACATCACGCCGAGAGTGAGACCGGCGGACATGACGGTACGGCCGTTGGGTGCGAAGTCACCGAACAGTGAGCCCGACGTGATCGGCTCGAGCACCCGGACGAACACGGCAAGGCCGAGCATTCCGTAAATGATCGAAGGGACCCCGGCCAGGTTGTTGATGTTCGTCTGGAGGATGTCGTTGAGCCGGTTGGGGCGGGCGAACTCTTCGAGGTAGATGGCAGCACCCACCCCAACAGGAACGGCGAACAAGGCGGCGATGAGCACGAGCCACAGCGAGCCGAGGATCGCCGTCGAGATCCCGGCGATCTCCGGTGTCGAACTCGAGGGACTGGTGACAAACCTCCAGCTCAACCACGCTCGCCATTGGAATCTGACCTGCTCGAAGGTGTAGTCGGGGTATTTCTCGGGAACGTTGATGAACTCGTCTTCAATGCGATCCCGGAAGGCCTGGCCGTTGAGCACCGAAGGGATGAGGCCTTCGCCGGCGATGATGTCGGGCTGAACCACTCGCTGCTCCACGAGGGTCAGGATGTTGCCCCGGTCGCGCGCTCCCCCAGTACATCCGGCTGGAGGCTCGTCGGAAGCACACACCTCGTCCCACTTCGCCTGAGACTCGAAAACCAACCGGTCGGCGTAGAACCGCTGATCGCGCTCGAGTCGGCGCCCGACTCCACTACTGACGCTCCCCTGGAGCGCCGTCACTAGCTCATCCTTGGACAGGTCGCCGAGCACGGTCGTCGTCGGGTCTAGCCCGGCAGCTGCGACCACCGTTTCGGGATCGTTCTGGTTGACCACGGCGACCATGCCAAAGGAGTCGTCGATGATCGTCACCAGGA
>JABDMN010000098.1 GCA_013001485.1 Acidimicrobiia bacterium | reverse complement strand
GTTCTGAGTGGTACGAGGCGTCCCAGGAGTCCGGCGCCTCGTCCAACTACATGCTCCAGATCTCCCGCCTGCGTCGCGACGAGGACCGGCTGGTTGACGAGCTGGGCGAGATGGCGTACCGCTCGATGTACGGCAACGCCCTCTATGGCGTCTACATGCTCATCGGCAAGCTGGAAACCCGGCTCTACGTGCTGCGTTTGCCGACCTAGGTTCCGCACAGCTGGGACCTCTGGCCCTGCGAGGCCCGCCGCCGCTGATGCATGGTGGCGGGAGATCGCCGAGGAGGTACACGTGACATCGACCCCAGACACTCGCCCCCCGGGCGTCGGCTTCCTTGCCGCCCTCGAAGGCGTCGCGCTCATGGTTTGGCACGTCATCGCCACCCCGTTCATCCGCAGGCGCCGCTTGAAGTGGGGCACTGTCGGCACCGAGACGATGGACCCTCTTCCCGGCGACGATCTCGTCGCAGACCCGAAGTGGTCATACACGCTGGGAGTCGGAATCGACGCCGCACCCGAGGAGGTGTGGCCATGGATCGCCCAGATCGGACAAGCGCGCGGAGGCTTCTACACATATCAGTCCCTCGAGAACTTGGTCGGGTGCAAGATCACCAACACGACCGAGGTCCTCTCTGAACACCAGCATCCGGCGGTCGGCGACGGCATCTACCTGCATCCCAAGTCACCACCGTTGCGGATCGAGATAGCGGACTCACCCACCGCTCTCGTGCTGTTCGGTTCACCGGCCGAGATCGGAGATGAGGAGAGCTGGGGAATGTCGACGTGGCAGTTCGTCCTCACACCGACGCCGGATGGCGGCACCAGATTCCTCACCCGGGGCCGCTACGACCACTCGCCGGACTGGCGGAGCCGCCTGGCCTTTGGACCGTTCCCGATCGAGGTACTGAGTTTCGTGATGAGCCGCAAGATGATGCTCGAGATCAAGCGCCTTGCCGAGCTTGCCTCCTAGGTGAGACCGAACCCACCCTGCGGAACCGTTTGTTGACGAAGCTCGAAACCGGTGATCAGTGGCCCGCCCTCGGCGATCGCAGACTGGACGGATTCCAGTTCCAGCGATGCAGCATGGGCGTCCGCGCTCTCCCAGACCTCGGTGACCCACACGACATCGGGATCGTCAGGATCGAGAGCCACCACGTAGCTGACGCAGCCAGGCATCTCGCCGATGCCACACATGATGCTGGCGAGGCGCTGAGCCCCACCTTCGACCGTTCGCAGTTTCCCGATGAGTCCATACATGTGCACGAGTCTCGCAGACCTCGCGGCGGGATCATCGGTACCGTTCTCATAGGAGGCACTCAATGGACATCGACGGCTTTCAGGTTGAGCCACTGACGCCGGCGCGATTCGATGACTTCGTCACGGTGCTTGGTTCCAGTGGCCAGAGTGGGTGCTGGTGCATGTATTGGATCGCGGGTTCCTCGAAGGAGTGGTCCGAGGGCGCAGCCGGTGGTGCCTCAGCCAGGAATCGTGAGGCGTTCTCTGGGATCGTCGATGAGGGTCCCTCTCCAGGGCTGATCGCCTACGACGACGGTAAGCCGATCGGATGGTGTCGGGTCATGGCAAGGACCCAGATGCCTGGATTGTCGAACTCCCGCCACTTCAGGACCGATCTCGACATCGACGGCGTCTGGTCGCTGTCGTGCTTCGTGGTCAGGTCTTCGCACCGAGGGCAGGGGTTGACTTCGGTCCTTGCCAAGGCTGCCGCCGTCATCGCCAAGGAGCAGGGCGCGGGCTATCTCGAGGTGTATCCGACGGATACCACCGACACCACTCCCCCATCGAGCATCTACACAGGGAAAGCATCGACGTTTGAACGGCTCGGGTACGAGGTGGTCCAGCGCTTGGCGGCGCACAAACCCATGATGCGGCTGGAGCTGTAGACGGTACGGTTGGCGCATGCAGTTCGTGCCCGATGATTTCGACCCGCCGCTGAGCCTGGAGACCGACGACTTCCGTCTGGAGCCGTTGGGTCCGGAGCACAACGAGCGAGACCATGGGGCCTGGATGTCGAGCATCGACCACATCCATGCCACACCCGGATTTCCCGACGGCAACTGGCCCACAGCCATGTCGCTCGAGCGAAACCTCGAGGACCTCGAGATGCATGCCCGCCACTTCGTTGAGCGGATTGGATTCACGTATTCAGTTCTTGACGGTGACGATGTTGTCGGTTGTGTCTACATCTACCCGACGAAGCTCGACGACCATGATGCCGACGTCAGCTCATGGGTCACAGAGCGACGCGCCTCTCTCGACGCTCCTCTCTGGCAAGCGGTGTCAGCCTGGATCGCCGATGTGTGGCCGTTCGCGAGCCCCCGCTACGACGGTCGGTAGGGTCGGCTCATGGACTTGATCGTTGAGCTCTTCCGCCACAACAAGATGATGAACGATCGGTTGATGGATGCCTGCCGCGCACTTACCGATGACCATCTGAGGACGGGTGTCGAAGGAACGTACGGGTCGGTCGGCGCCACGCTCGTACACACCGCGAATAGCCAGCATGCCTATGCAGAGGGCCTGCTGCAGCGAGGCCGCGGCGATCGATTGCCGGAGGACCCGTTTCCGGGCTTTGAGGCTCTTGCGGAGCAGTTCCTCTCGGGCAACGCGCTCCTCGAGGAGGCGGCAGCGATCGGAGTCCAGAACCGGACAGTGACCGTGACCGGTGATGATCCTCCCGGCACATGGACCATGCCGGCATCACTGTTCCTTGTTCAGGCGATCAACCACGCCACGGAACACCGCTCGCAGATCGCAACGATCCTCACGCAACTTGGCGTCGAACCGCCATCGATGGATGGCTGGACGTACTTCTTCGACGGCGGTCACATGACCGACGTTGACTGACGTCAGCCAGAGAAACCCCTCACGTCCGGTGCACCCAGACGAGCGGCGTCGGCTGTTCGATCATCAGGCTGTCGCTGTGAGTCGAGTTCTGCGTTGACCCTGGCCAGATAATGCTCCACCTCCCGGCTGATGACTGCGTCGGACCACCCGAGAACACCTCCCATGATGTGTGCGACCTGCTCGGCAACCTCTACGCCCCGGTGCGGAGTTTCGATGGAGATACGGGTGCGCCGGGTCAGGACATCGTCGAGGTGCAGTGCCCCTTCGTGTGAGGCGGCGTAAACAATTTCGGCACCGATGTGTCGTTCGGCTCCCGGCAGGGGCTCGCCAAGGGCGGCATTCGCTCCAACCAGAGCAAGGACCTCGGAGATCCGGTCCCCATATCGACGCAGCATCCGTACCACCCGGTCACGGTCCAGACCGCTCTCGGCAACGATCTGGTCTGCCTGGTCGAGAAGCTGCTGGTAGCCGGCGGCACCTACGAGGGGAACAGATTCGGTGGTTGAGGCAGGCGCATCGAGACTCGCCTCCTCGATCGCGACGTCGACGGCGTCCTTCGCCATCACGCGGTATGTCGTGTACTTGCCTCCTGCGATGCTGATCATGCCGGGCGCCGTACCCGCCACCGCGTGCTCGCGGCTCAGTTTGGAGGTGGCGTCGGTCTCTCCTGTGAGGAGTGGTCTCAATCCGGCGTACACACCGACGACGTCCTCGTGACTGAGGTCGTCCTCGAGGACGGCATTGGCGTTGGCGAGGAGATAGTCGAGGTCGCTACGGCTCGCGGCCGGGTGTGCAAGGTCGAGGTTCCAGTCGGTGTCGGTGGTCCCGATAAGCCAGAACTCCCCCCAAGGGATGATGAAGAGGACGCTGGTCTTCGTGCGAGTGATCACTCCGGTCGAAGATGAGATCCGGTCTTTCGGGATGACCATGTGGATTCCCTTCGACGCCGTGACGTTGATCGGTCCCTGCTTGACGAGGTCTTCGACGTCATCAGTCCACACACCGGTCGCGTTCACCGTCTGTCGGGCTCGCACCGTAATCGGCGACCCGGCCTCGAGATCGGCAACCTCGGCACCGGTCACACGGCCGGAGTCTGTCGTGAGGCCGACCACCTTCGCCGATGGCACCAGAGCCGCCCCGTGCGCAGCGGCGGTTCGAGCCACCATCATCGTGTGGCGAGCATCGTCGACGAGAGCGTCCCAGTATTGGATGGCTCCGACCAGAACACCGGGATCGAGGGCCGGCATTGCTTCGAGCGCCCCTGTCTTCGTCATGTGGCGGTGATGCGGCAACGGGCTCCTGCTGATCGTGGCGAGGAAGTCATACAACGCGATCCCGGCACCGACATACACCCGTTCCCAGATGCGGTGCTTCAGGGGATAGAGAAACGGAATGCCTTCCGCCAGGTGGGGACAGATCGTCTTGAGCATGAGGTTGCGCTCACGCAGAGCCTCGCGGACCAGGCGGAAGTTGAGTTGCTCGAGATAGCGCAGACCGCCGTGGAAGAGCTTGCTGGAGCGACTCGATGTGCCACTGGAGTAGTCCCGCTGCTCGACGAGTGCCACGTTCAGCCCACGAACCGCGGCGTCGAGTGCGATCCCCGTACCCGTCACTCCCCCACCGATAACGAGAAGATCGAACTGCTCGTTCGCAAGGCGTTCGACATCGCGGGCACGCTGCGCAGGGCCTAGGGCGCTTCGATCAGGCGTCATGGCACCATCTTCGTCGATCCGCGGGGGCACCCAGCCGTTCCATCATGGGCTTGCCAACACGATCGCAAGGAAGAGCAACGAGGCAACAAGCAGGGAAACCCCGGCGCCGAGCCAGGCCGTGCGCCGCAAGCCAGGCATGCGCAATGTGACCACCACCAGGGCGACGACCCAGGCGAGGACGAAGCCAAGGAGAGCCCAGGGGAAGGCCGATTCCGGCTCGGGGAGGAAGGTCGACACGATCCCTGCTGCCACCCACGACCCCGGTATCAGCCCCAGTCCGAGGATCCAGCCGGTCGAAGGGGTATCGCCCATAACCTGATTGTCACGACAACTCGATCGGTTGCCAGGGGCCAAACGGCTGGTCAGTTCCGCTTCTTGGCCGCGATCTTGCGGTCGGCTTCCGACAGGTACCGCTTCCGAACCCGGATCGACTCGGGGGTGACCTCCACCAGCTCGTCCTCTTCGATCCACTCGATGGCGAGCTCCAGGGTCATCTCCCGCGGCCGCGTGAGTTTGATTGCCTCGTCGGAACCTGTGGCGCGCACATTGGTGAGCTGCTTCGTCTTTGTCGGATTGGCGATCAGATCTTCGGGGCGGCTGTTCTCACCGATGACCATGCCCTCGTAGACAGCCTCACCGGTTCCTATGAACAGCTCGCTTCGTTTCTGCAGGTTCTGAAGCGCAAAACCGTTGGACGAGCCCGTCCGGTCCGAAATCACCGGACCTCCCCGTCTCGTCGGCAGGTCCCCTG